>JACRLF010000144.1 GCA_016235365.1 Deltaproteobacteria bacterium
AAGAAAGGCTCAAGGCGCTCAAAAGGGACATCGAGGATAAGCTCGCGGAGATCAACAAGGCCCGCAATGAAGTCGAGGACCTCTCCAAAAAGATAAAGGAGAAGGACGCGGAACGGCTGAATAAGGTCGTCAAGATATACGAGTCGATGAGCCCTGAAGAGGCCGCCCCGAGGATGGAGAGGCTCGATGAGGAGACGGCCGTCTCGGTGCTCGCCACCATGAACCCCAAGAAGGCCGCAAAGATTATCGCCGTGATGGACGTAGACAAGGCCGCCAGGTTGACCCTCGCGATAAAGTCAAGACACAACTGACAAGGCCCGCGGACCACGCACATCGGCAGACCCCGCGCCGACATTCCCCGCCATTAATAGCGGGGATTTTTTTTAACGTTCTATAACCCCTGTGGTCTTAACAGGGGAGGTTTCATGGAGGCAAAAAATACTTTCATGGGGAAAATAATGCCGCCATCAAGTAAGAAGATGTGGAGCAATAAATCCATCGGCAAATCGTAATATATTGAATTTATTGTAAAAAATATAAGACCTCTACCTGGCACGCCTATTGCAAAACAGATTTCCGGCAGTATAAGCATCTAAAGAGGCGGATCAGGAGCGAAGATGGATATATCGGTATTCGGCGCGGTCAACGCGCAAGGCGCGGTGGCCAGGGACCTCCGCAAGGGTTCAGAGGCGGATTCCAACGGGGCCGGATTTACCGAGGCCTTGAGCGAATGCATGGAGCCCGACGGGAGCGCCGCGCCCGAGGCCCGGGGGAGCGGGGACGTCCAGGCGGACCAGCCAAAAGACGCTTCCCCCGGTCCAGGGCGCTTCCACAACCTACGGAAGAAGCCTTGCGAAGATACCGAGGCGCGAGGGATTGATAAGGGCGGTAAGGATGCGCAGTCCGCGTCCCTTTTATCTCCCATGCCGCTATACGACAACGGCGCCGCGGTTAAGGACGCATCATCCTCGCTGGATGATGCGCCGCCTGAAGGCGCGACGTCAGTGAAAAACGGCGACACGAATAAGGCCGTATCATCCGCGCCAACGGATCCGTTTGATCCTGGTTCGGCCTCCGGGACCTCTTCAGGAGAGGCGACAGACGGCCTTCCGCCCCCTGCCGGGCCTGTCGAAAAGACTGCCCCCGGCCCCGCTGAAGCCGGATATATGGAAGCGGTCTCTAAAGACACCACCGTTGCCGCGGCCTTTACAACGGGTGCGGCAAAGGGCGCTGACGCTAAAATCAATATCGGTAGCGTTGTCGGCGTAAACCCGGGAAACGGAGCATCGGCCGCCTCCGGGCAGGCGGACGCGGATAACGCGGACGGGCAAGGGGACGGCGTCGATAACGGAGGCGCGGAACCGCAGGCCGTCAAGGGGGGATTTCCGAGGTCGGAGCGCCACGGCATGACCTTATCCGGCGTTTCAAGGGACACTCAAGCCACAGGGGTGGAACCCGTCAGGTTCAACGTCGATAAAGGCGCGGAGACGACCGCCGCGCCGGCCGCTCAAGTCGGCTCTTCGGGCTCTTCGGGCTCCGGACAGGGCGATGGCAACGGGCTTGAAGGCGAGGGGGACCCTAAGGCCCAATTCGTGAAAGACACGGGCCCCTCCGGGACCACGGCCTTTTCGGTTGACAATCCGTTGGAGAAGACGTCTTTCGATGTATCAAAAAATACGGATACCCGGACGCACAACGTTGCGGCCAATAACGATATCTACGACAGGCTCGACTCAGGGCTGAATATAGCGGTCACAAGGGGGGCGAAAGAGGTATCCATCAGCCTCCACCCCGAGCACCTCGGCGCTATCCGCATAAGGCTTAATATGGAGGACCCTTCCTCCAACGCGGTGAGCGCGAGGATAACGGTCGACAGCGTGGAGGTGAAGAGGGTACTCGATGCGGACGCCGGGGCGCTTAAGGAAGCCTTCAGCCGCCAGGGCCTGAAGCTCGACGGCTATACGATAGAGCTCGGTAAAAACGCCTTCGGCGCCGACGGAGGCGATAGTTATCATCCAAACGGCGCAGGCACATGGGGGGGCGGCGGCACAGGAGGTTTCAGGGACGGCCCGTCGTACCAGGGGCCATGGGGCTGGGCCGCCCAAAATGGCGGGATAAAGGAGGGCGCGCAGAACGGCTCAACGCCCCGGTCCGCATGGCAGGGCGCCGGCGGATCAAGCGGAGTGGATCTCTTCGCATAACAATACAGCGGCGCCGGACGGCGCGGAATAAAGGAGGCTATTTCATGATAGACGGAGTAACTTCTCTATTGAACTCAACGAGTTCATCAAGCACATCAAGCTCTTCATCGACAAGCTCGACGAGCGGGACGCTCGGCAAGGACGACTTCCTTACGCTCCTCGTCACCCAGCTCGAGAACCAGGACCCGCTCAACCCTACGGACAATACCGAGTTCGTGTCGCAGTTGGCGCAGTTCAGCTCTCTGGAGGGGATAACAAACCTCAATACGACCATGACCACGATGTCCGGCAACTTGACCTCCATGCAGAACTACAGCACCGCGTCCCTCATAGGCAAGTACGTAAAGACAGAGGGCAGCGACATCTACTATTACGGAAGCCAGGCGAACTTCGGCTATACGCTGGAGAGCAGCGCATCGAGCGTGACGGTCTCCATCAAGGACAGCTCCGGCAACACCGTAAGCACGATGGATATGGGCGCGCAGGACTCGGGCACATACGATCTCGCCTGGGACGGCACGGATTCGAGCGGCAACACGCTCCAGAGCGGGACGTATACCTTCTCGGTGGACGCCAAAGACTCGACCGGCCAGTCGATAACCGCATCCACCTACACGATAGACGCGGTTTCAGGCGTGACCTTCGACTCGACCGGAGCCGCCAGCCTGGCCGTCGGCGACAAGACGGTAACAATGGACAATGTAAAGGCGATCTACTAAACCAACCGGATTTAAAAAAGGAGGCATTTACAATGCAATCGGCACTGTACACGGGCATCAGCGGGCTTAACGCGAATATGGACAAGCTCTCGGTCATAGGCAACAACATCGCCAACGTCAATACGATAGGGTTCAAGGGCAGCAGGGTCACCTTCGGCGACGTCCTCAGCCAGACCCTCTCCGGAGGGTCCGGGACCAGCCAGATAGGCCTCGGCGTGGAGATGACCAGCATACAGAAGATGTTCAACCAGGGTGCGTTCGAGACCACTTCAAGCACCCTGGACATGGCTATAAGCGGCAACGGGTTTTTCATAGTCAAGGACTCGGTGTTGAATTCGAACTATTATACGAGGGCGGGGCAGTTCGAGACCGACAAGGACGGCTACATAGTCAATCCGGAGGGCCTCAGGCTCCAGGGGTACATGGCCAACTCCTCGGGGGTATTGCAGAACACGGTTCAGGACCTGCAACTCTCCACGAACACGATAGCCCCCAACGCGACGACGAGCTCGACCCTTACGGCGAACCTCGACTCCAACTCATCCATAACCGGATATGTCTTTACCTCCGGGAGCAACGAGGGCATACAGTTCAGCGTAGACGGCGGGACAACGTGGCTGACGGCCAACCTGATAACGGACGGAGGTCTTTCCTCCGGCAACGCATACGACGGCGGCAGCGCCGCCGCCGCGATAAAGGCCGCGTTAGAGGCCGCCAACGGCACGGCCGACGCCTACACGGTGAGTTATGACGGCCAGACGGGCAAATTCACCGTCACCAACAACACGGGAAATACCGGCACGCTTGTGCTGGACTGGAGTAGCGCATCTTCCACGTCCAGGACCCTCCTGGGATTCAACGCGGTAAGCTCAGGGTCTCTGGCGGCCGGGGCAAGCACCACGAGCAATAACGCGGGCGGTGCGTTCTCCCTGACCAAGGCGGGTGACACGTCCAACTTCTCAACCCCCGTCACGGTCTACGATTCCCTCGGCAACGCCCATGTGGTCACGATGTACTTCAGAAAGAGCTCGCTGGGGACCACGGGCAATAATTGGGAGTGGTATGCGGTGGTAAACGGCACCGACACCACAAGCGGGTCAACGGAGATACAGGCCCAGGGCACCATGTCCTTCACGACAGCCGGGGCCCTGAGCAGCGAGTCGGCCATCACGTACCCGGGCGGCGGTTTCAACTTCACCGGCGGCGCGGCCCAGAGCCAGAACATCGGCTTTGACTTCGGCACCAGCATAGCCCAGGGCGGCACCGGAACGGACGGGACCACCCAGTACGGCACCACCTCCGGCGTATCGATGCTGACACAGGACGGCTACGCATCGGGCACCCTGCAGAGGATAAGCGTCGATGCCGACGGGGTCATAAGCGGTATATTCTCAAACGGCAGGGACCTGATTATCGGGGAGGTGCTCCTTGCGAACTTCGCCAGCCCCGTTGGGCTTGCGAGCGCCGGTAATAACCTCTACCAGGAGACCTATGACTCAGGCCAGCCGCTTGTGGGGGCCGCCGGAAGCTCCGGCAGGGGCACCATACAGTCGAGCACCCTTGAGCTTTCAAACGTCGATATAGCGCAGGAATTCGTAAACATGATTACCGCGCAGAGAGGGTTCCAGGCCAACTCCAAGATAATAACGACCACCGATGAGATACTGGCGGAGTTAGTGAACCTGAAACGCTAAGGCTGACGGCGCCTTTAGCACAAAAAAGGGGGCATGCCGAACGCATGCCCCTCTTTTTTTTTAATCCTTCCAATGTCTGCACACCCTTCGATGCAGCCGTCATAATAATGACACCAACCCATTCAATCATTTGACTTGTTGGCGCACTCCAGGGCGTCAGGGCCGGCCAGAACGGCAGCCTATTACCTTTTACGCTTATAAATCAAATGGTTGCAAAAGCATTTTTTCACATTGAAGCATTTTTCCCACTGGCATGGGTATTGCAAACTTACGTCTATGAGAATATCAATGCACCTGCTTTAGAGGAGGTAGATGGATGGCGGATGGTACTGAAAAGACCAAGAAGGAAGACCAGGAAAAAGAGCCTGCCGCTCCTGCCAAAAGCAACAAAAAGATACTCATTATAGCGATAGCGGCGGTAGCCGTATTGGGGGTCGGGGCCGGGGCCTTCTTTTTCCTCAAGGGCAAGCCCGCAAGCACCTCAACTGCGGAGACGCCAAAGGCGGAGGCGGCCGCGGAGGGCTCCCACGGTTCACCCGCAGAGGCCAAGGGTGCGCGCGGAGAGGCTAAAAAGGGCGGAGCCTCGGACCTGATCGCGCTCGACCCGTTCATAGTGAACCTCCAGGACAACTCGGGCACAAGGTACCTGAAGCTGACCTTGAGCCTCGAGGTCGAGGGCTCCCATGACGAGATCAACGCCCAGACCGTGAGGATCAGGGACTCCTTGATCGTTCTGTTGAGCAGCAAGAGCTACTCCGACATCGGAACCGTCGAGGGGAAGTACCAGATGAGGGACGAGATAGTGGCCAGGGTAAACCAGTTCCTGACCAAGTCAAAGATAAAGTCGGTCTACTTCAGCGACATGGTAATACAGTAAGGCGACCCGGTAAATTCCTCAACGGCATCACGAAAAGGGGTTCATAGATGGCCGAACAGATACTTACTCAGGTAGAGGTGGACGCGCTCCTCAAGGGGCTTACAAACGGCGACATAAAGACCGAGACACCGAAAGAGGAGGCCCCGGAGGGCAAATTCAGGCTCTACGACTTCACGACGCAGGAAAAGGTCGTCAGGAGCAGGATCCCGGCCCTCGACATGATAAACGAGAAGTTCTGCCGCTCCATCAGGGCCCCCCTCTTCAATTTCATCAGAAGATCGGTTGACGTCACCTCCGGCGGCGTCAAGATAATGAAGTACGAGGAGTTCCTCGAAAACCTCCACGTCCCATCCAGCCTCAACGTCTTCCAACTGACCACCTTAAGGGGCTTCGGGATCATGGTCTTTGAGCCCAACCTCGTCTTCCTCATAGTGGACAACTACTTCGGGGGCGACGGCAGGTTCCATGCCAGGATAGAGGGCAGGAGCTTCACCAACGTGGAGCAGGGTGTCATAAAGAGGATCTCCGACGTCATCTTCCACGAGATGAACGAGGCGTGGAAGCACGTGCACGCGATAGACCTCAAGTTTGTCAAGGCCGAGACCAACCCCCAGTTCGTGAACATCATAGCGCATTCAGAGCTTGTCATCGTCTGCATGTACGATATGGAGATAGAGGGCGGCACCAACAAGTTCCACATCTGCATACCCTATTCATCGATCGAACCGATAAAGGACCTGCTCTACGGGTCTCAAAAGGTCGATTCCACGGAGATAGACAAGAACTGGAGCGCGAGCCTCCTGGACGAGCTCTACCGCGTCCCACTGTCGCTGTCCGGGGAGATAGGCCAGGCCACGATAAACGTATCGGAGATATTGAACCTCAAGGTGGGGGACATAATCCAGCTCGAAAAAAAGGCTCGGGACCCGCTGGTGGTAAAGATCGAGGGCAAACCGAAACTCACCGCCAGGCCGGGGGTTCATGACCATAACTACGCGCTCAAGATAGTATCGGCAATCAAGGAAAGGGGATAGGACGCCATGGAAAACAACTCTCAGGACATGCCGCAGGACACGCAACCCATCGACGACCAGTGGGGCGAGGCTTTAAAGGAGTCGGCCGGCGCTCAGGCCGTCAAGCACTCCGATGCGGCAAAGCCGGCCCAGTTCGACGCCCTCAACCAGGAGAACGGGGGGATGGTCGCCAACATCGGGATGATACTCGACATACCCGTCACCGTATCGGTTGAGATAGGCAGGACGAAGATGGTCGTGAGGGACCTGCTGCAGCTCGGCCAGGGCGCGGTCGTAGAGCTTGAGAAGCTCGCCGGGGACCCGATGGAGATATTGGTGAACGGCAAGCTCGTCGCGCGCGGCGAGGCCGTAGTGGTGAACGACAAGTTCGGGGTGAAGCTTACGGATATAGTCAGCCTGACCGAAAGGATAAACAAGCTGAAATGACGGACTCCTACTCATACCTGCTGATAAAGGCGGTACTGACGCTCGTATTCGTCCTCGGGGTGATGGGGGCGGCGCTCTACGCCGTCAGGCACTACATGCGGAGGTCCGGCAGTGGGGGCGGGGCGAAGCCCTCAAGCCCCATAAAGGTATTGAGCACGTTCTTCCTCGGCCAGAAGAAGAACCTCGCCATAGTCGAGGTCGCGGGAGAGGTCCTCGTGCTCGGGATAACGCCGAATTCGATAACGTGCCTGGCCAAGGTCGAAAGGAACGAGGCGGTCCAGGAGCTTAAAAAACTGGAGACCTCGCGCTCCATGTCGTTTTTCAACGCATTTAAAGGCTTCTGAACCGCGGAAATCCGGCAACAGGACAGGAAGACACAGCATGAAAAAAGCGACGATCATACAGGCGGCCGTCATATCCCTGACCCTCCTCCCTCAGATAGCCCTTGCCGCCGCGGAGCCGCTCGGCCTGCCGAAGGTGAGCCTGACGCTCGGCGGGGAGGGCGGACCGCAGGGGGTATCAACTGCCATACAGATACTGCTTCTGCTCACGGTCATAACGCTTGCCCCGGCGATACTCCTGATGATGACCTCGTTTACCAGGCTCGTCATCGTCTTTTCGCTCCTCAGGCAGGCCCTCGGCGTTCAACAGTCCCCCCCCAACCAGGTGGTGATAGGGCTCTCACTCTTCCTTACGTTCTTTATCATGTCCCCGGCGCTCAACAACATCAACGAGAAGGCGCTCAGGCCGTATATGCAGGGCGCTATCGACCAGGAAGCGGCCCTCACCAACGCCATCGGCCCGCTCAGGGAATTCATGCTCAGGAACACGAGGGAGAAGGACGTGGAGCTCTTCCTCAAGCTCTCCAAGTCCGATACTCCAAGGACCAAGGACGACATCTCCACGCTCACGATAATCCCCGCGTTCGTAACAAGCGAGCTTAAGACCGCTTTTCAGATAGGTTTTCTCATATACGTGCCCTTCCTCGTCATAGATATGGTGGTGGCGAGCGTCCTGATGTCCATGGGCATGATGATGCTGCCGCCGGTGATGATATCCATGCCGTTCAAGCTCATGCTCTTCGTGCTGGTCGACGGCTGGTATCTGCTGGTCGGCTCGCTCGTGCGGAGCTTTCATTGAACATGCATAGCGAGCGCATTCCCCGCAGAAAAGCCGCGGGGAGCTTCAATATACCGAGGAATTCACAAACCAAGCGAAGAGGAGGCGGGTTATGCGGTTAAGCGACCAGGAGAGGACAAGGCTCGAAGAGGCCCTGCAGCGCATCATCAGGGAGTGGTACATGCATATCGAAGAGTACCCGCACCTGTACAAGTACATCGCGGCGTCCCTCATCCAGACGGGCATAGTGGACGAGGGGGCCTCGAAGAGACTGACCACCACGCTCTGAGCGGAAAAACATATGACCCCGGAATTCGTAACAGGCATAGGCAAGCAGGCGATTGAAGTGATACTGCTGGTGTCCGCTCCGGTCCTCATAGCGGGGATGGCGGTCGGGCTCGCCGTCAGCATATTCCAGGCCGTCACCCAGATACAGGAGGCCACGCTCTCGTTTGTCCCGAAGATTATCGTAGTCTTTCTCGTCATCCTCTTCCTCTCCCCGTGGATGATGGAGGTGCTTCTCAGGTTTACGGCGCAGATATTCACGAACATCCCGAATTACGTCAACTGAGGCGGCAATTTTTTAAAATGGAAATCATACGGTTCATCATCGGAAACTCATCCACCTTCCTCTTCGTCTTCGTAAGGACCGGCGCGGTCATCATGACGGCCCCCATATTCGGGGCGTTCAACGTGCCGATGCAGGTCAAGGCCGGCCTCTCCTTCGTCATCGCCCTGATACTGACCCAGATAACCGCGTACGTCCCGATGCCGCAGGGGCTTGTGTCCCTGGTCTTAAGCCTCCTCGGGGAGATGCTCATAGGCGCGGCCATCGGCCTTTGCGTACGGTTCATATTCTCGGGCATAGAGTTCGCGGGCCAGGTGGCGAGCTTTCAGATGGGCATAGGGATGGCCAGCGCCTTCGACCCGCTCAACAGCGCCCAGGTGACGGTATTCGGCAAGATGCTGAGCATACTGACGCTATTGATATTCCTGAGCGTGAACGGGCATCTGATGGTGTTGATGGCGCTCTCCAGGAGCTTTGAGGTCATCCCCCCCTACGGGTTCCATCTTTCAAACTCCCTTATGGAGGGAATGGTCAACTTCTCAAAGGAGATATTCCTGCTCGCCATAAAGTTCTCGGCGCCGGTGATGGCTATCCTCATATTCGTCAACCTCGCCCTCGGGATCATGGCCAGGACCGTTCCTCAGCTCAACATGTTCGTGGTGGGGTTCGCGGTCACCATAATGGTGGGGTTCGTCGTCATGGCGCTCTCCCTGCCGGTATTCGAGACCGCCGTTATAGGCGTGATGGACAGGATGTGGTACGGGATATTCGAGCTTATAAGGGTGATGTAGCATGGCGGAACTGGACCAGGAAAAAACAGAACAACCCTCGTCGCGAAGGCGCGAACAGGCGCG
>JACRLF010000016.1:0-17481 GCA_016235365.1 Deltaproteobacteria bacterium
CATCATCAAATTCGAAGGGTGCTACCACGGCCACGCCGACAGCCTCCTTGTAAAGGCCGGGAGCGGCGCGGCGACGCTCGGGGTGCCGGACAGCCCCGGGGTGCCCTCGGACCTTGCAAGGCATACGTACAACGCCGTGTTCAACGACCTCGGCTCGGTGGAGGCGCTCTTCAAAAAAAACCCTGAAGGGGTCGCCTGCGTCATAGTGGAGGGCGTCCCGGGGAACATGGGCGTGGTGCTTCCGAGGGACGGCTTCATGGCGGGGCTAAAGGCCCTTTGCGTCAAGTACGGGGCGCTCCTGATAATGGACGAGGTCATGAGCGGCTTCAGGCTCTGCTACGGGGGGGCGCAGAAGGTCTACCATGTAGACCCTGACATCACATGCCTCGGCAAGGTCATAGGCGGTGGGCTCCCTGTAGGCGCCTTCGGCGGAAAACGCGCGATAATGGAGATGCTCGCCCCCTCGGGGCCGGTCTACCAGGCCGGGACGCTGTCAGGCAACCCGATAGCCATGACCGCCGGGATAGAGACGCTCAAGCTCCTCCAGAGGAAGGGGGTCTACGAGAGGCTCTTCAAGACGGCAAGCTCCTTATGCGACGGGATAGTAGAGATAGCGAGAAGGCGCGATATCCCCTGCCAGGCCGCGGTCGCGGGCTCGATGTTCACCGTATTCTTCACGGACAGGCCGGTTGAGAACTACGGGGACGCGCGGAGGTCGGACCTCAAGAGGTTCGCCAGGTACTTCACAAGGATGCTCAAGAGAGGCATATACCTGCCGCCCTCGCAGTTCGAGGCCGTGTTCGTGAGCCTGGCCCACACGAAGGACGACGTGGAAAAGACGCTCGACGCGGCGGAGAAGAGTTTTAAGGGGCTGTGAAGGGAAGGGCCTCCCGTAACGTTAAAAGAAAAGCCTCCGCCGGCAAGATCCGGCGGAGGCTTTTCTTTGGGGACTTATGTTGAGGAATCATACCCGAAGGAAACATTAAAGGGCTTGCCTATCCTCCCCCCGCTATCTCCCTGGCGCGGGCGAGCGCGTCGTCTATTGTGGCGCACACGTTATCCTGCCCGATCTGATAGAGGAGCCCCGACCTCTCCATCGCTATCATGGGTTGAGCGTGGATCCCGGAGATGACAAGCCGCGTCCCGTAACGGTCGCATTGCTTCTTGAGGTCGCCGAGCGCCCTTATGGCGGTGGCGTCGAGGGCGAGCACGTGGCGCGTCCGGAGTATCAACACCCTGGGCGGGTTCTTGCCGATACTGATGGTGTCTCTTATCGATTCCGCGACCCCGAAGAAAAGCGCCCCTTCCGCCTCATAGACAGCCACCCCATCGGGGACCTTGCGGCGGCTTATCGAGCCGGGGTCTCCCCTCAACGCCTCTTCGTCAACGTTCTCATTTAGCTCTGACGTTATATTCCTGATCACGGTGACGTCCGTCATCCTCTTCATAAAAAGGACCGCCGACATCAGTACGCCCACCTCAACCGCTATGGTGAGGTCGATAAAGACCGTCAGAAAAAAGGTTACGAGGAGCACGGCGATGTCCATCTTGGGGGCGCTCAGCAGGCTCTTGAAGGCATGCCACTCGCTCATGTGGTAAGACACCACGACGAGTATGGCGGCCAGCACGCAAAGCGGTATCAGGGTCGCCCACCTGCCGAAGATAAGCATTATCACCAGGAGCGTCACGGCGTGTATTATGCCGGACACCGGGGTCTTCCCGCCGTTCTTGACGTTGGTCGCCGTGCGCGCGATCGCGCCGGTGGAGGGGATGCCCCCGAAAAACGGTGTTATGATGTTCGCGATGCCCTGGCCTATGAGTTCGGTGTTGGAGCGGTGCTTGCTTTCTATCATCCCGTCGGCCACAGTGGCGGAGAGCAACGATTCTATCGCCCCCAGGAGGGCCACCGTCAAGGCCGACGGAAGGAGCATTTTTATGGTGTCCAGCGTTACATGGGGCAGGGACGGGGCCGGAATCCCGCTCGGTATGGAGCCGAACCTCGAGCCGATGGTCTCCACCGGGATTTTGAAAAAATTCACGATGGCCGTCACGATCAGGAGCGCCGCTATCGGCCCCGGCACCCTGCGGCTGACCCGAGGCCATAAGACGATAATGAGTATCGACAGGATGGACAGGGCGACCGTCGGGAGGTGGAGGGTGCCGATGTTTTCGAGATAAACAGCCCACTTCTCCAGGAAATCGGCGGGCACGGGCCCTGTCCTCAATCCGAGAAAGTCTTTTACCTGCGATGAGAAGATGACCATCGCGATGCCGGCCGTAAACCCGACCGTGAGCTGGTAGGGGATGTATTTGAGGATCACTCCGAGCCGCGCCACCCCCATAAGCACGAGTATCACACCGGCCATGACCGTGCAGATGATAAGGCCGTCAACGCCGTATTTCTCGACGATGTTGTAGACGATGACGACGAAGGCGCCCGTGGGGCCGCCTATCTGGACGCGGGAGCCGCCGAAGGCGGATATAAGAAACCCGGCCACTATCGCGGTGGTCAGCCCCCTGTCGGGAGTAACGCCGGAGGCTATGGCGAAGGCGATCGCCAGGGGGAGGGCCACTATCCCGACGATCACCCCTCCGGAGAGGTCTCCCCAGAAGAGGTCCAGAGAATATGATTTGAGGGTTGAGAAGATCTTCGGCAGGAATACAGGATGCCGGGACTTTGCAACGGAAGGTTCTGGGTCCGCCATTATATGCTCCTTTTGATTTTATTCTGAAAACCCTGAGTTTTTAAGCTTAGGGAGGGTTGAAGCTCCCCGCGGCAAGCCGCGAGGAATCTTCGATATATCAGGTATCGAAAAAATAAAGATGCCCGGCCTGAAAACGGCGGGGCATCTTCGTTCTATTTTCCCTGCTAATCGCCTATATAAAAAATAACGTTTACAGTCCCGGAGACCTTGATAGCCCCTGGCTCCACGGGGGTTTGAGGGGCCTCCTTCGCTTTTGCGGCGAAAAAGTCCGACCCCGTCTGATAAGACACCCTGACTTGCTCAGTCCCGCAGTACGGGGCGATATGTTTTATGCCCTTCAATCTGACGGACATGGCCTTTGCGGCGGCATTGGCTATG
This sequence comes from Deltaproteobacteria bacterium, assembly GCA_016235365.1. GTDB lineage: Bacteria > Desulfobacterota > GWC2-55-46 > GWC2-55-46 > GWC2-55-46 > JACRLF01. The sequence continues at coordinate 3,084 of JACRLF010000016.1, forward strand.
GCCTTTACGCTTTCAGAGGCCTTTGCCAATGCCGAGGCGCAGAGACCTGACTCGTCCGACACGAAAAACCTCAACCCGTTAATCCTGTTCGCGCCGTTTCTAACGGCGTTGTCGATTATCTCGCCCGTAGCGTTTACCTTCTTTGTCTTGACAGTGACCTGGTTGGCCACCCTGAACCCGGCTAAAATATCCTTCCTCTTCAACTTGTCGTATTCATAAACAGGCTGGACGTTATAGGATGACGTCTTTATGGAGTCGTCCCCGTCGAGCAACTTCTTTACCGCCTCGATGACCCTTCCTGTCTTTACGCCGTTTTCAGCAACGGCCTCTATCGCCCTGTTGGATGCCGTCTCCACCGCTATCTCTATTACAACGGAATCGGGCGCCTTCTCTTCATACGCCGACCCTGTAGCCGTAAGGGTCCGCTCATCCGCGCCCTTTTCCCCGACGTCATCGGCCCGGATGACGGCGGCAAGGAGCATTGAGAAGACAACAGCGGATACTATAAGAAGTCTTTTCATAAACAATAATAGCACACTGAAAGCGTTGGGGGGATTGTGATCCTCCCCTCGGCAAGCTGCCTTAATTCGTCCCCGAAGGAAACATTAAACATATCTATCGGTCGCTCATCCCGCCCCTGTGGTCTTTGCCCTCTTTGATGCCCTTCCAGACCCTCTCCATCTCGGAGAGCCTTTTTTTGAGGGTCTCGTTCCCTGGGTCGAGCCTCAGGGCCTTTTTCTCGGACTCGACGGCCTTTTCAAAATCGCCGCTCAAGGCGTTGGCCTCGGCTATGGCGTCATAGACCAGGGGGCTGTCCTTCTTGACGCTTACCACCCTGTCAAGCTCCGCCTTTGCGTCTTCGACCCTTTTAACGCCCAGGTAGAGCGCCGCGAGCTCGAACCTCTTTTCCCAGCCGCTGCCGGCCGTCTTCAGCTCCAGTTCAAGGGCGGATATCCTCTTGAATATCTCCTGCCTCTGCCTGGCCCTCTCTATCATCCCCTTCAGGAACTCCGCCAACGGGTCTATCTTGAGGGCTTTGTCCCACGCCTCTATCGCCTTATCGAGCTTGTCCTGCCTGAAATAAGCCATGCCGAGCGATTCGTACGTCTTTGAGAAACCGGGGCGCCTGCGCGCCGCATCCTCAAGGAGCGGAACCGCCGCGCCGGGCTCTCCTTTCTGGATATAGGCCACGGCGAGCCTGTAGCTATCCTGCCAGGAAAGCCCCCTGGAGCCCTTGAGCGCCTCAAGCCTCCGGATGTCGCCGTTCAGCTCCTCCATGCCCCTGTATAAGACGGGCCTCGGCAATGCGTTATGCGTCCTGTACCGCGAATAGCCGACCCAGGAGACGAGCCCCAGGACGGCCGCGGCCAGAACGATTGCGATTACAGTATTGCGCTTCATCCCAATGACGGCATAAGAACTCCCCCGCGGCCCGGCTATTACTGGTTATGGCACTGCTCGCAGAGGTTCCTGATCCGTCCGGTGCTTGCCGTGTACGTGCTGTCGATATTTATCTTCCCTGAGCCGTCGATAAACACAAGGTTGCTGTGGTCGAGGGTGGCGTCGGTGGTGTAGTTGGGATTGCCCCCGCCGTGGGCGTAATGGCAGGAGAGGCAGAAAGGCTGTTCGTCGGCGCTTGAGGAGGTCGGGTCGAGATTGTCCGGGTTGACGGCCCTCGTCCTGACGGTCGATGAGAGACTCGCCCAGTTGCTCCTGTCCGCGTGCAGGTCGGCGTTGCCCTGGTCTATATTCACGTCCCTTACGGGGTGCCTCAGCCACGGACTGAGGCCGGTATCTCCGCCTACGGCGCCCCCTATGTTGGAGGCCCCACCCGCGCCGTGGAAGTTCGTATGGCACCCTCCGCACCACGGGGCTATCCCGTTAAGGCCGTTAGAGGCGGTGGCCTTTCTGAACGTGACGTTGCCGCGGTTGTACTTGTAGAGATTGGCCGTGGTCCCCTGCCCGGTCGTCGTGACGTCGTTGATGTCGCACGGCGTGGCTGACCCGTCGGAACACGTCCCCCCACCATCGAGGGTATAGCTTACCGTTATATCCGAAGAGGCGTTGCCCGGCCTCTTCTTAAGGTTCCTGTAGTTGGTATTGCCGTGCTGGTCATGGCAGTTGATGCAGCTGAAATAGGGTATCGTTATGGTGGGGTTGCTCCCGGGGGGCGTAACGTTGGTCTGGCCGACCGAGTGGCGGTTCTGCTCGTTCTCAAAACCCCCGTTCGCGAAGTCCCCGGCAGAGGCGGTGTAGCCGAGCGTCATGTTCCAGATGTCCGGGGGCGTGGGGTTGCTCATGCTGAGGGAGTTGTTCTCATGGCACGTCCTGCAAAGCTGGACGATGGTCGCGGCCCTCAGGAGATACGGGTATACCGTGGCGGCCCCGCCGTATATCATCGACTGGCCGCCCTGGGTGCCGTGCATGGTGTGGCACTGACTGCACGCGAGGGTCTCGGTCGTCTTGAGAAATGTGTTCTGCTTGGGATTGTGGTATTCACCGGAGTGCGTCGAGAGCGGGGACAATAGGAAGACTACGCCCAGGATACAGACCCATGCGATAACACGCCTGTTTTTTTTGATTTGGACACTCATTAACAAATTCGTAATCCACTGATCGTCGCTGAGTACAGACCTATGCGTAAGAGTCCCAAAATTGTAACTATTATAACATATTAGGGCCTATCTTTCAACTTTAAAAACACTTATTCTCCTGGCCTCTTTCTCAGCAATATATAACATATCTTCGTCGTCAATATCAATATCTACCGGAAAAAATAACTGCCCCCTGCCATAGCCGGATTCGCCCAGCCTTGCAACGGCCTTTCCGTCTTCGTCAAAGACGATTATGCCGTTCATCGCGTCGAGCACCCAGAGGAGGCCGTATTTGTCGACCTTTGCCGCTATCGGGAGGCCTAAAGTGCCCCCCATGCCGTAAAGGGCCTCGAAACCCCGTATAAATCCGTTGTCCCTGTCATATACCTGGATGGCCTGTCTGTCATGGGGCGTTAAAAGGTATATCCTGTCTTTGGATACGGCTACGTCCGTGAGGGACTCGAACCTTGCACCCAGATAACCCGCGAACTCGTCATTTTTATCAAAGACCATGCAGTTTGTGGCCGCCTTGTTGATGACGTAGGCCTTGCCCTCGTCGTCTATCGAGACCCTGCCGGGCAGGAACGGCACGTCCCCGGGTTTCATCTCTTTTATAGGCTCCCCCCTGTAGCTCAGGATGTCTACATGGTTTTTCCCTTCCTCGCTCAGGTATATCCGGCTGTCCTTGATGGCGATGGAAAACGGCCTGACGACCCCTTTCGACGGACCGATGCGGAATATCGGGGTCCCCTTGGTATCGAATATGAATACCTCGCTATTCCCGCTGTCCGCCACGTACAGCTCTTTATTCTTCTTATCGATATAGACGGCGGCCGGGGATTTGAACTTGTCGCCGTAGAAGTTCTCCAGCGTAAAAACAAACCTTATGGCGCTGACACCGGAGGTGGCGGCGGCGAAGGCCGCGGGACACAGGACGAGGGTAAGGGACAGGAGATAGAGGAAGACCTGTATCTTTTTATACGGTCCGTCAGAACTTTGCATACCTTTGTTGCTCCTCGGCTCGTCGTTGCGGCGCACGGCAAAAGTGCGCCTCACGCCGAGCCTTCGTCGCGCCTCGGCAGGCTCCACTTGCCGCGAAGCTATGCAAGTGGAAGTTTGTTCCGACGTCCCGTATGCGCATTCATTTATGACGTTGTGTATAACATGGGCGCTCGATCCGTGTCTACATTCCATATTTCATATCGGCCTTTGGGCGCTACTCCACCACCTCAAAGACACGGACGTTGTCGCTGCCGTCGCCGACGTATATGTGGCCCTGCCTGTCAACGGCTATGGCCCGAGGCCACCTGAACATCTGCGGGCCGCCGAATTCATAGAGGGCCCTGCCGTCCCTGTTGAAAAGGATGGCCTTCATCCTGTTGGTGTCCACGACGACTATCCGGTCGTTCAGCCTGTCGACGGCAAGGCCCGAGGGCATGCTCAGCCCACCGAGCAGGCTCGAGAGCACCCCGAACTTGACGACGACCTCCCCGGACTCGTTCAGGCGTATGATCCTGAAGTTGCCTGCGTCCAGGAACGTGTACCCGTTGTAGACGCTCAGGCTGTTGACGTTCATGAACTTCCCATCCGCCTTTATCTGCGAGATGAACTTGCCGTTCTCGTCCAGCTCTATGATCCTCGCGTCCCCCCCTCCGGAGCCGATATATATGTGGTTCCTCGAGTCCACGTCCATGGACTGTATCAACAGGGTCTCGTTGTCCGGGATGCTTGAGAGGTCGATAAACCCTTTAAAATCGCCCCTGTAGTCGAACAACGCTATATTTTTGCCTCCGGCTATCATGATGCGGCCGAGCTTGTCCACGACGATGCACGCGAAAGATATGTCCTTGTCCTGGGGTATCCTGAAGTTATAGAGCGGGGTGCCTTCGGTGTCCGTTATCACCACCCTCCTGTTGCCCCCGTCAAGTATGTAGAGCTCCCTGGCCGTCTCATCCACATACATGCCGATTATGCCCCTTAACTTATAGCCGGTCGTCTTCGCGTCGACCGAAAAGAGGTATTTAAGGCGGTAATTAGCGGACGGTTCCTCCGCTTTAGTTGAAGCGGCCGAGAGGAACAGGAAAATGACGGCAAGGAGCGCCCTGACCGCGCCTCTGAGATGTATTTCACGCATACTTTATAATCTACATTTTTGCCGGCGATATGTAAATAGAAAAAAGGGAGGGCCGTACATTCAGCCCTCCCTTTTCAGTTCCCTACGGCACAGCCGCTGCTAACCGCCCCTGTTGTGGCAGAGCTGGCAGCCTCTGTTCGACGGCACTCCATTGCCTATCTGGTCGCCGACCGATACGGAGGACTGGTAGTCCCACCTCAGGTTGTCGTAGTACGGACCGCCGTGAGCGTAGTGGCAGGAGAAGCAGAAGACCTTGTCCGACGTGGCGGTCGCCATGTAGAAGACCCTGTTCGTGGTCGACCCCGATGCCACCGGGAGTACCTGGCCGGCCGTCGTCACGACGTAGTTGGTCGGGTCGAAGATAGTGACGCCGTCGCCGGACGTAGGCGAAGCGTCCTGGAGGACGTTATCCACCGGGTGCCTCTGCCAGTCGTTGCCGTTCTGGTTGCCGACCACGTTGAGCTCGTGCCACTTGTCATGGCACGTGGCGCACCACTTGGCCAGACCGTTGGCCCCGCCGCCGTAGGAGTTGCTGTTAGCGGCGTCGGTAGCCGGGGTGCCCGTGACCGCGCCCCTGTAGATCGGCCATATGGCAAGCCTCGTGGCCGTTGCGTCGGCGTTGCCGGTTCCCTGGTTGACGGGGGTGTAGTTGCCGCCCCCGCCGAACGTGCCTGTTATGCCGCCGGCCCAGCTCTTGTGCTCGGACGCGCTGCCGGACGTCATGTCAAGCGCCACTGCCAGAGCGCCCGAGTCCGTCGGCGTCTTCCTCAGGTTCCTGAACTTGTTGATGGTCGCGTTCGCCACGTTATCCGTCCCGTGCGGGTCATGGCACGAGATGCATGTGAACGAGGCTATAGGCCCGTCATTGGCGCCCGGAGGGGTTACGTTCGTCGCGCCGAGAGAGTGGCCTTTGCCGAGCGCCACGCCCGCGCCGTCAAGCGAGGAGCAGTCCCATACGCCTGATACGCTGTTGCCGCAGGCATACTGGAAGTCTCCGCCGGAGCCTATCCTGTTGAAGGCCGTGGCCTCGGCCCACTTGCTGGTTACGTTGACGGAGTCGAGCAGTATCTTAGGAGCGCTGTTGTTGTGGGGCTGGAACAGGCTCGTGGCCTGCGCGCCGTCGCTCGAGTGGCACTGGAAACAGAAGTTGTGGATCTCCGCCCTTGTGGAGACCGCGCCCCTCAAGAGGATCAGAGACCCGTTGGTATTCCCGCCGAGGCTTGAGCCGCCCTGACTGTTGTGCATGGTGTGGCATTGACCGCACGTGAGATCCCCGGAGCCCTTGTGCACGGCCTGCGATTCCGAGGCCGCGAAGAGCCCTATGCCGAGAGATAACGCCGCGGCAATTAAGAGTTTTTTCATATAACCACCTCTTTCTTAGAAGTTTAACCCTGATGCGTGGTGCGTATTACCGCTTACTTTTGGGCATAAAAAAACCCCAAAAGCATCATCTACAGGCTACACCCGTGACAACACTTTTGAGGCATTCATCGCCTCGTACTTCAGGCCTCTTCACCCATCAAAGGCGTCTTGCCTTTGCTGAGAACTCGTTGAAGGCCGCCATCAGCTTATCACCAAACGTCGGTCCACCCCTTCCGTTGCCCGAATATATGCGGTCAGCAGACTATCTGCTCCATCCTGGGCTTTTCGTCTCTGATCATCTCGCAGAAGGCCTTTACGATGTTCGGGTCCCAGTAGCCCCGTAGCGCCTCTGACCTGATGATCTCCACCGCGGCGTCGAGCGGCACGCTGTTACGGTATGGCCTCAGCGTAATGAGGGCGTCGTATGCGTCGACAACCCCCAATATCCTGCTCCCGATAGGTATGGCCTCGCCCGCGAGGCCGTCCGGATAGCCCTTTCCATTGAACTTCTCGTGATGTGAGCGGATTATGTGCAGGAAGGGTTTCGCGAAGTTCAGGGGCGCGCAGATCATCTCCCCCACGACGGGGTGCTGTTTGATGTGGTCGTATTCCTTTCCGTTCAAAGACCCGGGCTTGTGGAGCACCTTTTTATCCGTGGCAATCTTGCCGATGTCATGGAGGATGCCCCCGAACTTTATATTCCTCTGCTCCTCCTCGGGCAGGCCCATATACGCGGCAAGCTTTCTTCCGCGCTCCGCGACCCTCTGCGAGTGGCCGTGCGTATACGGGTCGTTGAAGTCAAGGGCTATGGCGAGGCTGAAGAGGACGTTCTGCGCGTTCTCGAGCTCGTCGAGGAGCCCCTTGACCCTCACCAGCGATTTAACCCTGGCCAGGAGCTCCGGCTTCTGAAAGGGCTTTGCGAGAAAGTCGTCGGCCCCGGCCTCTATGCCCCTTACCCTGTCCTCGAGGCAGTTGAGCGCCGTTATCATGACCACCGGGATGAGTTTGGTCGATTCCTGGGCTTTCAGCCTCCTGCAGACCTCGTACCCGTCCATGCCCGGCATCAGGACGTCGAGAAGTATGACGTGCGGGCTGACCTCCTCGACCTTCTTGAGCGCCTCCAATCCGTTGTAGGCCTTGATTACGGAATACCCCCTTGAGGAAAGGAGCCCGTCCAGAAGCTCGACGTTCTGAATATTGTCATCCACCACGAGTATCTTCGGAGGGGACTTGATCTGACCGGGGTCTATGGGCGGTTCCATCTACTGCTCCTGCGGAATTCCTTTTAAAACTCACTGATTTCTCGAAAAGCCGGGAAATAGGTTACTGAAAAAGTTAGTGGAAAGCGTTACTATTATAACTTCCAGGGGGAAATAAGTCAATCCGGTTTTTTTCCGGTCAACCGCCAAGGGTGGAAATAGATAAAGGGAGGGTTTTTACAAACCCTCCCTTTAGCGGGTGATGCCATGAGTCCTATACCAACTTATACTGCTAACCGCCCCTGTTGTGGCAGAGCTGGCAGCCTCTGTTAGAAGGCACTCCATTGCCTATCTGGTCGCCGCCCGATACGGAGGACTGGTAGTCCCACCTCAGGTTGTCGAAGTACGGACCGCCGTGAGCGTAATGGCAGGAGAAGCAGAAGACCTTGTCCGACGTGGCGGTCGTCATGTAAAAGACCCTGTTGGAGGCAGACCCCGAAACTACGGGGAGAACCTGGCCGGCCGTCGCCGGCAGGTAGTTGGTCGGGTCGAAGATCGTGACGCCGTCGCCGGACGTAGGCGAAGCGTCCTGGAGGATGTTATCCACCGGGTGCCTCTGCCAGTCGTTGCCGTTCTGGTTGCCGACCACGTTGAGCTCGTGCCACTTGTCATGGCATGTGGCGCACCACTTGGCCAAGCCGGTAGCCCCGCCGCCGTAGGCGTTGCTGTTAGCGGCGTCGGTAGCCGGGGTGCCCGTGAGCGTGTTCTGGTAGATCGGCCATATGGTAGACCTTGAGGCGGTGGCAATGCCGTAGGAGTTGCCGGTCGACTGGTTGACGGGGATATAGTTGCCGCCCCCGCCGAACGTGCCGCTTATACCGCCGACCCAGCTCTTGTGGCTGTTCGCGCCGCCGGTCATGTCAAGCGCCACCGCCAGAGCGCCTGAGCCCGTCGGGGTCTTCCTCAGGTTCCTGAACTTGTTGATGGTCGCGTTCGCCACGTTATCCGTCCCGTGCGGGTCATGGCAGTTCGTGCATGTGAATTCGGCTATAGCCCCGTCATTCGCGCCAGGAGGCGTTACGTTCGTAGCGCCGAGAGAGTGGCCCTTGCCGAGCGCCACGCCCGCGCCGTCAAGCGTGGAGCAGTCCCATACGCCTGATACGGCGTTTCCGCAGGCATAGTAGAAGTCTCCGCCGGAACCTATCCTGTTGAAGGCCGTGGCCTGGTCCCACTTGGTGGTTATGTTGACGGAGTCGAGCAATATCTTCGGAGCGCTGTTGCTGTGAGGCTGGAATGCGTTAGTGGCCTGAGCGCCATCGCTCGAGTGGCACTGGAAGCAGAAGTTGTGGATCTGAGCCCTTGTGGAGACCGCGCCCCTCAAGAGGATCAGAGACCCATCGGTATTTCCGCCGAGGCTTGAGCCGCCCTGGCTGTTGTGCATGGTGTGGCATTGACCGCACGTGAGATCCCCGGCGCCCTTGTGCACGGCCTGCGATTCAGAAGCCGCGAAGAGCCCTATGCCGAGAGATAACGCCGCGGCTATCAGCAATCTCTTCATTGACTACCACCTTCCTTTCCTTAAAATTTTTTGATACCCCCGCCTTGACAGCCGGGACGCTACCCGCTGAAACTTAAAACTCGCCGTGTCCCTATCGCCGGCCCAATCAATGATCGCCTCTTCACGACCAGATGGCTTCTTGCGGATTCATGATGCCCCTGACAAACCGGACGAAACGGCAGGACAAATTCGAGGCCCCGTCACCTCAATAAAGGCGTCATCACCTTTATAATTTTAAGTTACTCTAACAGTTTTTCAGGTATATGTCAAATAAAAATTAACTTTTTTTAATTTTCTTTATTTATTTTTTTTATTTAGCGATTTTCCCGGCGAAAATCGTCATTTTTTTGGCTTTTCAAGCATGGTTTTTCCAGCGTGGGGTTCGTGGAATTTTAGACCCATTGTGAGAGATTGAGAGAGGATAAGGAATCCTTAGAGCGAATAAATCAGAGGTTCCCTAAAGGCGCTACCGAATGCCCATGGTCTTTTTCTTGCTGCTGTGGCACCTGCGGCAGTTATTGTAGCCCTTTGGCTGGAACGCCACCTTGCCGTGGCACCTGCCGCAGAACTTCCCGTCCCAGATATCGTACATGCTGAATACGTTGGCGCCCTTCTTGGGCTTGAAGATGGCTGGATGGCAGACCTTGCAGGAGAGCCAGAAGTTATGCACCTTGTGCGGGAAGCGGACGTTGTACATGAGCCTGTCGTTTATCTCGAAGACGATGTCCTCGTCAAAGGTCTCCTCCTGTCCTGCGGTTGCGGTCTCCGCCTTGCCGGGGAGGGAGGCCTGCGGCCTTATAATCCCCTTCTGCACCGCGGAAGTCCAGTCCGGATATCCATAGTAGTCCTTCGGCAGGAATTGCAGCGCCGCGGCGAGCTTCTCGCTCTTGACGTCCGTAGGGGGCAGCCAGGGATCGAATATCTTGAAGTCTATCTTGCCGGCCCCCTCAATCCGCCGTTTTATAGCCTCGGCGGCCGCATCTTTTTCCCGATTGATCGACTCTTTGGTGTCAAAGGCAAGGGAGCCTTTCTGGTAGTAGGGGACGCTTTCCACCGCGATCGGGCTTTTCTCGGGGATATCCCTGACGTCCTTCACCTCTTTTACGCATGAGGCGGCCAGCGCGGCCAGAGAGAAAAGCAAAAGACCGGTCAACTGCCTGAGCCTCATTCCTTCTCCTCTTTGAAGACCTGCACCCTGTTGCCGTCTATGACGAATATCCTTTCGGAGGCGTCCACGAACAGGTACGTAGGGTGCGAAAACTCCCCCTCTCTCTCTCCTTTCCTCCCTATGCGGTGGTGCAAGACGCCGGTCTTGTCAAAGACGAAGAGGGTCCCGGCATGTGCGTCCGCCACGTATATGAAGTCCCTTGAGACGGCGAGGCTCAGCGGGAATTTGAATAGGGCGTTGCCCGCGGAGTCCTTTCCGTTGAACTTCATCTTCAGGTTGCCGGAGTTGTCGAAGATGTAGACCTTGGCGCCGAGGGTGTCGAGGGCGTAGACATTTCCATCGTCATCCACGCGCACGTCGTTGAAGCCGTAAAAGCCCTCGTCCTTGACGGATATCGACCTGAGAACGGCCCCGCCCGCGTCCGCTACGAGTATCCTCCTGTTGAGCCTGTCTATCACGTATACGCGGTCCTGCCTGTCTATGGCGATCCTTCCGGGGACGAAGATATCCCTGCCGGCCTCTCCCCCCTTTAGTTTAAAGGGGTCTATCTGCACATCTTTCTTCGCCTCTATGAGGAGCATCTCTCCCCTGCCGGCGTCCACGGAGAGGAACTGCCCGGAGCTGTTCTTTACCACGGCGATGGGAAGCTCTATCTCCTTGCTGGTAAGCTCCGCGAGGTATTTGAAGTCGGCGTCCGTGGACACGATCCTCTTGCTCCCGGAATCGGCTATATAAAGCCTCTTCTTCGTCTCATCGAAGAAGAGCCCGGAGGGCTCTTTGAGCCTGCCCGCGAACTCCCCTCCGCCGCTTACCACGGCAAGGAGCCTTACCGCGGCGGCGTATGAGGGCGCGGCAAAGACCGCCGATGACAGGAGAAATACGGCGGCTGAGATTAGGCGGCAAAAACGGACGGCGCGGCGCGGCGCTCTTTTTGCGCGGTCCTCGGAGTGTTTTGTCCGTGTGGTCGTATCTACACCTGATGGCACTGTACGCATAGGTCCCTGTCCTTTTCGAACCTTAGTATGAACTTTTCCGGAGAACCCATGGGGTTATGGCACGTGCTGCAGTCCATCGGGCTCTTTGAGCGCGGATCGATTATCTTCTCGCCGACCGGATGGGTGAACCTGCCCTGGGACGGGTGGCACTTCTCGGTGGAGCAGGTATCGCCCCCGGAGCTCAGGAAGAATTTGTTGTTCGACCCGTGGGATACGTGGCAGTCGGAGCACCGCTCTATTCCCGAATGGCGGTGGTTGCTCCGGGCCATGAAGCCCTCCGTATCCGCATGGCATCTGAAGCAGACCTTCGCGTTCTTGTCCGCGAGCAGGCTCTTCTCATCGGACGCGTGCGGGTCGTGGCAGCTCGTACACGCGTTTTTGCCGAGGCCCGGGATCAAGTGGCTGTTTATCTTCTTGAAGCTCTCGAGGGTCGACTTGTGGCACTCGAAGCAGAGGGCGGTGGACTGCTTTACCGCGCTCCCTTTGCCAATGTGGCACGCGGAGCACTTCTTCTCCGCGAAGGGCTTGTGCAGGGAGGCCCTCAGAAGGGCGGACCTGTCGGACGAGTGGGGGCTGTGGCACCCTGTGCAGTCCGAGCCGGCGACCTCATAGGCGCACGGCCTGGCCGCGGCCTTGCCGCCCGATGAGGGGTAGTGGCATGAGGCGCAGAGTTTTGTCTTTTCCTTGACCAGCAGGCCGTCGTTGTTGGACGCGTGAGCGCTGTGGCATACGGTGCAGTTGCCCTGCCTTATCTCCGGATGGACGTTCTTCTTGGCGGCGAGCTTCTCCTGCGGATGGCAGGCGTAGCATAATTTGACACCTACGTTTTTAAGGAGGCCGGCGTTGGCCGACGAATGAGGGTCGTGGCAGGAAGAGCACTTCCCCTCCTCCACAGGCTTATGGACGAACGAGGCCTTGTACTTCGACCTCGGATGGCAGTTGAAGCACAGTTCTCCGCCGGAGTCGTTCAGGAGCCCCGAGTGCTTGGATGCATGGGGGTTGTGGCACGCCGTACACCGGCCTTCCTTCACCGGCCTGTGTACGTTCGCCTTCTCCGTCATCGCGCCGGCCTTCGGATGGCACTCCAGGCAGAGTTCCCTGGTCGGCTTTACGGCCGCAGCCGAATGTGATGGCCCGCCCCATAAAGAGAAGATAGCGGCGGACAGGACGACTATCGGGAAGAGAACAGCCCTTCGCTTGCTTGTAAGCCTCATGGGAGATCGCCTTATGGATTGTGGAGTCATTCTTTTAACGTTTCCTTCGGGTAAAATTCCTCGAAGCTTGCTGCGCATCGTCGTCTTTGCGGTTGCGAATTAATCGGAGGTTCCTTAGAGATTGCTTCGTCGCGTGCGCTCCTCAATGACATCAAAAAAATTAATCGGAGGTTCCCTATTCAGGGACTTTTTCAGCAACCCGCTAAATCTTCTTATGGCACCTTTCGCAGTCCATCTTCTCGAACGGGGAGTGCATTATCCCGTGCAGGAGCCTCTTGTCCTTGCCTGCATGGGGCTCGTGGCAGCCCAGGCAGTCAGAGCCCTTTACCGCCGCGATGTTGCCGTGGGCCTTTTTAAAGGCCGGGGTATCCTGGCTCGTGTGGCACTTGTTGCAGAGGCTGTCCCCCTTTTCCACCAGAAGCCCTTTTTCCGTCGAAAAATGCGGGGTGTGGCACTGGTCGCAAGCCCCTTCGGTAACCGGCTTGTGGACAGAGGCCTTGTCCGCTTCGATGGACTTTTCAAAATCCTTGTGGCATGACATGCAAAGCGCCTTTAGAGGCCTCGGCAGACTCCCCTTTATCTTGCTGCCGTGCGGCAGATGGCATGAGGTGCACCTTCCTTCCTCAACCGGCCTGTGGGTCAATTTGGCGCCGCTCAAACCGGTCTTGACCTCTTTGTGGCACCTGTAGCACAGCTCCCCCACGTCCTCGACAAGCTGTCTTGCGTTGTTGCTCGCGTGCGCGTCATGGCATTCGAGGCACTTGCCCTCCTGCACGACCTTGTGCGCCCCTTCGGCCCCGGCCGGGGCGGCCACCTTGGAATGGCACTTATTGCAGAGCTCGTCCTTCTTTAAGACCAGGAGCTTGGGGACGGAGCTTACGTGGGGGCTGTGGCATGCGATGCAGTCCCCCTCCACGACCTTGGGGTGCCTTATCACCTTGTTGAATGCCTTCTTCTGCGCGGCATGGCAACTGTAGCAGAGGTCCCCCATTGGGGACACAAGCTCGTTTTTATAGTCCGACGCGTGAGAATCATGGCATGAGAGGCACTTGCCCTCGGTAACAGGCGCGTGATTCACCACGCTTGAGAACTTGGACCTGTCATGGCAGCCGTAGCAGAGGTCGGCGCCATCGGCCTTGAGCACCGCCTTCTGGCCCGAGGCATGCGGGTCGTGGCAGCCCGTGCAGTCGGACTTCGTTATGGCTGAATGGAGGTGCTTCTTGCCGTCCCTTTTTTCGGCGTCCTTATGGCAGCCGTAACAGAGCGTCTTTTCCCCGCCCTTGAGCTCCTTTTTGTAATCCGAGGCGTGGGGGTCATGGCAGGCCGTGCAGTTGCCCTTTGCAACCGGGGAGTGGACGTTGGCCTTCTTATAATCGGCCTCCAGGTCCCTGTGGCAGCTATAGCAGAGCTTATCGGCGGCAAGGCGCGTCTTCAACGGCTCCTGCGAGCCGGCAGGATTATGGCAGCTATCGCACTTCTTTTCGGCAAAGGGCTTGTGGGTGTGGTTCCTGGCAAGCTTATCGCCGTCGGAGCCGTGCGGGGTATGGCATGAGAGGCAGTCCGCGCCGGCCGAAATATATTCGAAGTGCCCTTTCTTGAACTTCGGCGAGTTCGCGTCATGGCACCTGGCGCACAATTTGTTGCCCTCGTCGGCCATGAGGCCGGGCCGGTCGGAGGAGTGCGGCACGTGGCAGGTGTCGCAGCCCTTGTCAACCGCCGCGTGAACGGTCTTCTTATAGAACTTGTCCTTGTCGTGGCAGGTAAAGCAGAGGGCGTTGCCAGGCGCCCTTAATATGCCTTTGGAGTCCTTTGCCTGGAAAGAGGAGTGCGGGTTGTGGCACTTGAGGCACGCCCCTTCCTTCAAAGGCGCGTGGATATGGGCCTTTTCAAGCTCTTTTTTCGTATTCGGATGGCATTCAAAACAGAGCGCCTCGTCGCCCCTTTTCAGTTTGAGCGCGCCTATGAGGCCGTGAGGCAGATGGCAGGCCTCGCAGTTATTGTCGGCAACCGCCTTGTGCAGGACCCCTGTCCTGTACCTCTGGAGTTCCTTCTGGTGGCAGTCGGAGCATGACTTTATCACAACGCCAGACTGCGGGACGCAACCCGGGAACAGCAGCAAGAGCGCAAGCAGCGTAAATGGCAACAACCGAACTGGCCTCAACTTTGCCTCCTAT
>JACRLF010000016.1:17580-30812 GCA_016235365.1 Deltaproteobacteria bacterium
CCCATGTGCCGGAGACCTCGACGGGGCCGATTATCTCTCCGCTTTTGGCCGCCAGCAAGGTCTTGCGGATATCCTCCGGGAAGGAGTATAAATTGATCTTGCCGACCTGGCCGCCGCTCTTGCCGGACTGGTCTATCGACTTGAGCGAGGCGAGGTACGAAAAATCCGCGCCTTTTTTTATCTCATCGAGGATCTCTTCGGCCTTCTCCCTCTTCTCAACGACTATGACGCCCACATCGACCGTATCGGGCTCCCTGAAGCTCTCCTTGTTCTTCTCATAATACTCCGCCGTCTCGTTCTCATCGATCTTTATCGAAGCGGCTATGATCTTTCTTCTGAACTCGTTCACAAGAAGCCTGTCCGAGTAGCTCTTGATCCTGGCCATGTTCTCCGGGGTGGATGCGTAATTCCTCTTCACCGCCTCCTGGTCGAGAAGCCTGTGGAGTATAAGCCTGTCGAGGGTCTGTCTCCGCGCCTCCTCGGTATCAGCGCCCTTTTTGCCGTCCTTGAACGCCGCTATCTCCCTGCCGAGTATCGCCTTGCCGTCGACCTCGGCAACGGCCTTGTCCAGGGTATCCGGCTTATCCTCCGACAGGTCCTTGAGCGCCGCGTCGTCGATCTTTATCGCGGCCTTGCCCCTGAGGACGGCGAAGAACTCGGCCTGCCTCTCGTTGAGCTTCCCGGCATAGATCTTGTCCCTTATCCTGTCGCGTTCTTTTTGGGGGATCTTATCCGCTTCCTTCACGGCGGCGTCTCCCTCTTTCGAGGTCTGCTCATCCGCCTCTTTCTTATCCTCTTGCGCGAAGTGCGGATGGCCTTCCGGGGGCTTCGGCGTTTCCTTCACGGCCCCGTCTTTTCCGGCTTTTTCCAGCTCCTCTTTCCTCCTGGCGGCGCTGTCCCGGTAATAATCCTCTATCTCTTTGTCGGTCACTACGACCTTTTTAACGATCTCTTCCTGGCGCAGTGCGTTGAGGTTTACGTTAAGGACATAGTTCTCCATCGTGCCGACGAAGCCGGGCTCTTTATCGAAGCCCATGTTCTCGGCCTCTATCCTGAAGAGCCTGACGTCTATCAGCTCGTTTAAAAACTTCCTGTAGTCCTGCTTCGCGAAGGACTCCTCCTCGGAGAGGCCCTTGCCGACGCGGTTGCTCTTGTGCAGGTTATTGATCGCCTCGACGAAGTCCTCCTTGGTGACGACCTCCCTGCCGACCCTGGCCACATAATCTTCATTTTTTGCGGAAGTGAACGGCCAGAAGGCGCACGACGGCGCGGGGATTGATACGGCTGAGATTATCGCGGCGGCGGCGGCGCAGGAAAGTAGGCGCGATATCCGCCTGCCCGGAACCCGGGACGATATGCGCCGGCCGCCGTACAGATTCCGGCGAGGCCGGCATTGCTCTTTAGTGGACTTGATGATCATGGTGTTTTACTGTATTGTCTTTATCATCTCATCAACGGCCCTCTTTGTAAGGGTTGTTATGGACCTCACGCGGCCGAAGTCGAAAACGACAATATAATCGTCTCCCTTCCTCTTATTCTGCGCGGACCAGACGATGGTGCCGCTTTTCGGGTTTATCATCCTGGCTGAAAGCGAGACGACCGGGACCGGGGTCTCCATCGTCTTTCCCTCGTCAAACTCCTCCACCGTGCCTACTATCACGCTGTCGACCTTGAAACGGTTTGCCAGCACCTGCAGCTTCTCAAGGTCCATTTCGCCGATAGTGGTCACCCTCTCCTGGATCATGAACTGCATGATGTTGCCGGGCTCCTCGACCTTGAACTTCCCGGACCTGAAGAGCTCGGTTATGAATATGTTCGTGACTATCTCCGCCGCGTCCCTTTTGCCGCTGATGTTGTTAAAGGACAATACCGCCACGCTCTTCGCCCCGGTCCCGGGCTCCGCGGGGACGGCAACGGGTTTTTTGGCCGCGCAGCCGGCGGATAGAACCAGTACCGCCAGGCATGTGAGGAAAAAAACCTTGAAGCTCCCCCTATGCCCAAGCCGCGGGGTATCTTCGACACGTAAGGAAGTATCCATATCCGATTCGCTCGTTCAGCCCCTAAGCCAAGCTGCGGGCTGGACGCTCGCTATGCATGTTCATATCTTGAACTCTCTGGCGGCCTCATCCACGCTCTTGGCGAGATTCTTGACCCTTTTCGCGGCGTCTTCCTCGCCGCGCAGCGCCTCGGCGCTCTGAACGAGTTCGGCGGAGGCCCGTTGGATCTTATCAAGCTTCGCCCTGAGCTTCGCCTCCATCGTATTGAGGGAGTCCGCGAGGTCGCCCAGTTCGTTGTTGCCCCTTACCGTGAACTTTACGGCAAGGTTGCCCTCTCCGAGCTTTTCCTTTATATCCTTCTCTATCCTGTAGAGCGGGCCGGCTATCTTCTGGGGGATGAATATGGTGATGCCCAAAGCCACCAATATACCTATCACAAGAGAGGCGACAATGAAAGGGAAAAGTATGTCGAGGAAGGAACGCGCCTTCACATGGAACTGCATCAGGGAGTTCCCTATTTCATGGTTGCTGAAAAAATAGAACGACGCGGCGTTTATGAGGGTGGATATTATAACCACCAGCATGATCATGCCGAGAAGCCTCATCTGCAACTGTTTCTTGATGGAAAGATTCAGAAATCTTCTTCTATTTTCCATTCCACCGATCCTCTGTTAATTTTAGGCCGGACGGAGCCGGCCGGCTCCATATCATATCTTGTTCTTGTGGCATGCGTTGCAGAGATCCTTTTGGGGGTCCAGCCTGACCAGGTACGCGGTGTTGCCGGAGTGAGGGTAGTGGCAGGTCGTGCAGGTCATCAAGCCGCCCTCTATGGTCGGGAGGCCAGGCGGTATCTGCACATCCCCTCTGCTCCTTACGCCCACGGGATGGGATATGCCCTGTGGATGGCACCTCATGCATGTGTCTATGGTGCTGTATCGCGCCGGCTGGAGGCCGAACCCGTGCTTGTCCATCTCCGACGGCTCGTTTATCCTCATATAGGCCTGGACGGGGATGTCCGTTATCATCTTGAGGTAAACGTCCTTGCCGCCCTTGACCTTGAACACCTTTACGTCAAGTATCTGCGGGGCCGAGCCTGTCCTTTTTATCTGCAGTTCCCTGGCGCCGGACGACGTCCTTTTGAAGACGTCGCGGGTGTCCAGCGTATAGTCGCCGGAGACCACCGCGTTGCCGAATATATCGACAGAGGTGATGCGGTAGTGGTACTTCTTCCCTGAGTCGAGCCCGGAAATCCTCAGGACGTGCTCCCGTACGAACGTCCTTTCATTGGAGACCCTGTCCCCGTACTTCGACGTCGGCCCGTACTCCAGCATCCCGTTCGTAGGCTCATCCGTCTCCCAGCGTATGACCGCCTCCATAAACGTGGTCTGCCTCATGTCATCGATTGAGGCGGATAGTATTACGGGAGGCCTGCCGCTGTTTTCAACGGCTGAGGCGATATTGAGCGACGACACCTCCACCGTGTGCGGACTGGCCCTGTTGCCGGAATCGTCCTTTGCGTTGGCCTCGATGGAGTATTTTCTGTCTATGGATAGTCCCTGTATTAAAAAAATCGTCTCGGTCTGCCGGTACGGAGAGCCTACCTCCCATACGCGGTTCCGTTTTATGGCCGCGTATACATGGCATATGCCGCACCCTTTGTCAAGGGCGGCGTGCCTGTGCGTGGAGGACTCGATCGCGGAGTAGACGTCTTTAAGGCCGAGCTCCGCGGCCCTGGACCCGGCGTGGCAGTCCCTGCAGTTCTCCGAAGAGTCACCGCTGCCGCCTACGCCTTCCGCCGGCAAGAACATCGAAAGCAAAAAGAATACAATCAGCCATGCCGGAAGGGCTATGGAACGGACCGAGTTTCCTTTCACAATCTAAAAATCCTCGACTATCCTGCTTTTGTCGTTCAATCTGGCAAACGGGGTCTTCTTCAAGAGGATGGATGGAATTGATTTTTTGAATTCAAAAGGATTGCCAGCGTTATCCGTAGCCGTTACCAATACCGTCACCTTGCTTAAATCATATCCGGTTTCTATCGGGTATTCAATCTGCGGCGGAAGCGCTCCCTCTCCATGGAATACGTCAAGCACCTTTCCGTTGTCGAGTATGGAGAGCTTCCAGGAGTCGATGGTCTCGTCCTTGGAGGGGATGCCGAAAAAGAAGTGGAGCTTGTTGTCCGACAACTCGACGTCGACCTGAATATCAGGGGCGGCGCTCTTTATCTTGAGCTTGTCCGTCATGACCGTCTGGTTGCCGGCCACGTCCTTGACAATGAACCTGTACGTGTATTCTCCGTCCTCGAGCAGGCGCTGGCTGTTCGCCTCGCCCTTCCAGACGAGCTCTTTGGGGAGCTTGCCGAACCCCCTGTCGCTCCTGACAACCGCGCCCTCGTTGTTCAGAATTTCTATCTGCCACTCGTCTATCTCTTTGATGTTCTTGAGGATCGGGGTCAGCACGACAAAGCCCTTCCTCTTCGGGGAGAATACCGTCCTGCTGAGCTTCATGGCGAGCTTCGGAGGCGTATTGTCCACGTAAATCTCGCCTATGGACTTGAACGAATACTTTTTCAATTCCTTATCGAACGCGACCACGTCGACGTTGAACGCCCCCTCGCCGACGGGCGCTTCCACGGAGCACTCGTAGTAGTCCGTGCCCGCTATGTTTTCCATGGGGATCTCTTTGCCGCTTACCAGGGCCTTTACGTTCCTCGGCTCATCGACTATCGGCAGCATCCGCACGCTGAGCCTGACGTTCTCGCCGGAGCGCACCCTGACGGGGGTGGTGACGACGTCGGCGGCCTCGAAGGGGCTCAGAGAGCTGTCCCTGATAAAAAAGCGGTCCGGTATGCTCTTGACGGCGTCTTTTACGACGAGCGAGGCGAGCTTGTCGAGCGACTCGACGGCGCCGAGCCCGAGCACCCCCGCGAAGTCCCGGCCGGTGTACGCGATATTGTCCGCCCAGATGATGCTGCCGTCTATGGTGCTTACCAGGCGCGCCGTTATCCCGGCCCTCACGTCTCCGTTGGCGCCCTCGGAGAAGATGTCCACCGACCCTACCATGACCGCGTCGGCGTCAAGCACCATGCCCATCTCCCTGGCCGCGAACCTTGTCACGGAATTCGTGAAACGCATCCTGCGCTTGGCCAGGAAGTCATCCACCATGTCGTCGCCGGCGATGAGTATGAGCCCCTTTTTCCTCAACTCCTCCTTCATCGCCTTCTTGACGAAGCTTATGGCCCTGGTATTTTCAGAGAAGTTCTCGAAGGGGAGTATTACCACCCTTTTCAGCAACAATGGTTTGGCCTGGCCTTCAGGCGGGGGCTGCTCCACGGCGGCGTAAGCGGTCTGTAAACCGAAATCGAGAGGCGGTAGAGGCGTTGACAGGAGCGCGGCGGAAATAGCGAGGGCCATGGCCCCGAAATACATGGGGGTGCGCCCGGAGGGGAGCGTACGGGGGCGTTTACCCGCCGTCTTGAAGCTCCCCGCGGCTTTTCCGCGGGAATCTTCGACATATAAGGAAGTATCTATATCCGATTCGCTCGCTTGACCTCGCAGCAAGGTGCGGAGAATGCGCTCGCTATGCATGTTCAAAGCGCTACCCCGTCCCTTTCCGTTTTCTGCTTTTCCGAACATACGCTCTCCACAAAGCGTTAAGAGGCCAATTCTAAGGATAGATTATTACAATCCGCATGTCAATATCAAACCTACAGGAGCGTGGATACCGCCCTCCTTACCGCATCCCTTGTCAATATGCTCATCTCCACCTGGTCGACGCCCAACATCTTTCTGAACGTGCTGTTGCCGACCTCGGTCGTGTTCGCCTGCCAGAGGATTATCCCGGAGCTGGTGTCGATCATCCTTACGGAAATCGAGACGACGTTGTTGCTGGAACCTCCCCGTGAGCTGGAAAAATCGTTGACGCTGCCGAGTATCACGGCCTGCACCCCAAGCTTCTCCCCAACCATCTTGACCATCTCCTTGTCCATCTGCACGGCCCTGCCTTCCTCGAACCCCTCCTCCCTGAATATCATGCCGAGCACCTTGCTTACCTCGCCCTGCTCCATGACATCAAAGACATGCCTCGACATCAGGTCTATCGTAAGAGCGCTTCTGACCTTTTCCCCGGCGTATTTATCCTCGGAGAAGTTGTTGAACGGCAGTATCGCTATCTTTTTGATATACGATAAGTTCGCGCTCGGGTTTATATATTTTACCGTCCCGCCTCCGCAACCCGTTATAATCGCAACCAGGACAAAAAGAAGAAGAAACCTGGTTACATTTGTGATATTATTATACATCATTCCTCCTATCCTTGCAATGGGTTTTTGGCTGTCCGCGGCATTTTAAATAAAAAATGAACGCTTCCCGAGTTTGGAGCCTCTCGGGGTTTCAGAACATTACAAAATGAACCTCCGGGATTTAAAGAAGCCCTTGGAGGTTACGGAACGTTAAGACAGTGTACCCCAACCCTATCCGGCTTTAGCGCCACATGGGGGGGGTCTTAAAACGACAAAAATCGAAAGTATTATAATCATTCCGGCCATTTTATGCAATATTTTTCTATCCGCTCCGGACCGCCTGCATATAATATCCAAAAGGTCGATTTTCAGGATGATTTACCCTTGGGCGCCTCCATCCAAGGAATCAGAACCTTAAAGACGCCCTCGCAAAGACGGTGTCCGAGTCGCTCTTGGTCGCGCCTGTCGACTTGGTGCGTGAGTAGCCTACGAACATCGTCATCTTCGTTATCGGGGTCCAGCTGAAGGTGGTGCCCATGTTCTCGGTATCCTTGCCGAGGCCGTACCTGGCGTCCATCTGGATAGTCCTGGTCGGGAGCCACGTTACCGAATAGCTCTGGGTCGTGTCGGGCTCGAAGCTGTAGACCGCCGAGACATATATCTTCCTCGTCGGCGTGTAAGAGAAGGATGCGTTCACGGTCTTGCCCGTAGAGGAGGTCGTCCCGCCGTCCTTTCTGGTGTCGGTTGCGTAATAGGTGGTATTCAAGACGATGGACAGGTCCTTCCACGGCAGCAGATTCAGGTTCGCGTAGTGGTTCCAGGAGTCGGACACCGAATTGTCGGTGTAGCTTTTGGTATCGCTGAAGCTGCTCCCCACGCCGAGGTCTATCCCCCTGTATAAGTTCATGAACAGGTTGCCGCCCACGCTCTGGGTGGCGCTGGAGTCCGCGCCGTTCAGGAGGTTATTGATATGGCTGTAGTTTACGTTCCCCGTCAGCGTGGGGAGCGGATTGGTGGACAACGTAAGGGCGTAGCTGTTGACGACCGTATCGTTTGAGGTAACGGTCGTGGTCCCCTGCGTGGAGCTGTTCGTCGACGTCGTATAAGACGTCGACACCGTCAGGTACTTCTGCCAGGCTATATAGTTCAGGTTCACCCCCTGGTTCATGGTCGAGGAATCGTTGTTGCTGATCCCCTGGGTCGTGTGGTCGTAGTTGAGGTTGTAGCCCATGCTGAGCCTCGCAAACGGGTTATAGGTCATATTGAACCCGAAGAACTCCCTGTTGACGGTGTACTTGATCTCCTCCACCGGCGTGGAGGTGATATAGCCGAGGGCCTGTATTTCCGTCACGTATATATCCGGCACGCCCTGCGGGGAGCTCAAATTCACCACCTTGAAGTACTTGGCGCTCGTCTCGGCAAAGGTGAAGACAAACCTGCTCAGCGTATCGTCAAATGTCGGGGATACGCCGCCGAGCGACGTCCAGGCCGTTCCGTCGTCGCTCTTGTAGAGCTCGAAGTTGAAGTTCGAGTTCGTGGACATCACGTTGTTCGTGATGTTGCTGGCGTCCGTCTTTATGTAAAGCAGTATCTTCGCGACGCTCTGCGCGCTCTGCAGCTGGACGCCGATATTCTGGAAGCTCGTGTTAAGGGTTATGTTGGTGGCGCCGTCCGCGGCCTTTGCGGCGGTATTGGTATCGTTGTCTATGAGCGAGTTGCCGTAGCTGACTTCGAGAGCGCCGGTGGCGGCGTTAGGATTGTTCTTGTAAAGGCCGTTTACCGCGGTAAAGGTCTGCTCAAACCTTGTCGCACCTCGGACCAGCTGTACCCCATATTAACGCTCGCCCTCAACTTCTTGTCGAGAAAGTACCTCGTCATGTCCACCGAGCCCGTATGGGTGGGGGACTCCATCTTGGTCTGGGTCACCCTGTCCTCGGTGTTCTGCAGGTTGAACGAGTAGTTCAGCCGGGTATCGGTCTCCAACGGGGTAAGGCCGTAAGTGGAGTTGAACCCCAGGTTCGTGGAGACGTTGTCTATTTTATGCGGCGTCAGGTAGTCCTGGTTGGCAAATCGGTTGTAGAACAACCCCAGCGAAGGCCACTTATCCGACGGCAGTGAAAAGGCGGCATTGAGGTTGGACGAGGCCAGCCTGCTGCTCTCCGACGGCGCTATGTCGGTCCTTGTGTAGTTGAAGGTGAAGTAATACATGGTGGGCGGGGAGTAGTTCAGCGTGAACGTCGGGTAGATGGACTCCGTATGCGCCCCGTTGGTGTCCGTCTCCGTTATCCTCGCGTCCGCGCGGAACGTTATGGTATCGGTAAGCCGCTTGGAGAGGCCTACGGTGTAGCCCTGGGTGAAGCTCCTGGAGTCGGAGGACGACGTGCCGGTGGTCGTTGTGGTCTTTTGGTAGTTCAAATCCACCAGGCCGTACATCTCGGAGAGAGCGGCGGCAGGGGTCAAAAGCATGAAAACACACAGTCCTGGGAGAAGCGCGCGTAGTCTTTTCATATCAACGGTCTGAAAGTACGATGGAGTAAGGGTTCTTCCCCACGTACAGTTTCGTTATCATCTTCTCCCCTATCGGCTCGGCCAGAGAGACCGTGCCGTCGGAGTAATTTGCCACGTACAGGCGGTTCCTCTTCTCGTCCCCGGCCATGGCAATGGGGCCTCCCCCGGCCTTTATGGTCCTTGTCATCACGTCAAGCGAGCTTATGAACGTGATGGAGTCGGCGGTGGCGTTGGCTATATACAGCCTGCCGTCGAAGGCCCTGATCCCCCTTGCCGGCGGGTCGGTCAGCGCGATCGTGGAGGTTACCCTCCTCAACGACGGGGAGACGACCGATATGTTGTATGAGCCCTCGTTAAGGACGTAGAGCTTATCCTTGCCGAGGATTATGCCCATGGGCCTCTTGTCCACCGGTATCTGGGATGAGACCGTGTCGTCAGAGGTCCTGATGACGGTCAGGTTGTTCGAGCGCTCATTGGCCACATAGACCTCCCTGCGCGACGTATCCGCCGCGATAGCCGAGGGTAGCGTGCCCACGGGGACCGTTTTTATCACCCGTTTGGATGACGTGCTTACCACGGTTACGTCGTTTGACATCCTGTTTATTATGTAGAGCTTGCCGTCGATGGACGTGGGGCTGTCGGGCATGAATACAACGTCGGTGGGCTTGAGCCCCACCATGAGCGGTATCGTTTCGATAACGCTCAACTGCGCGGTGTCTATGACGGAAATGGACCTTGCCCCGGAGTTGACGACGTAGAGGAGGTCCTGGGTGGCGTTGAACGCCATGCCTTCCGGGGTTTCATCCACCGTTATGGCCCCGATGACGCGCTCCAGGCTCCTGTCTATGACGGAGACATAATCGGACCCGCTGTTGGAGACGAAGACAAGGAGCGACCTTGAGGACGGCGTCTGGGCCTCGGCGGCTATGGCGGGGGCGAACCTGTACCCCTTTTCAACGGAGACGTCCGGGTCCCAGGCAAGGGAGACCACCTGGCTTTCCCTGGGGCCGAGGCTTATCTTCTCCTTTATGAAGATGTCGCGTTCAACGGCGAGGCTCGCGCGCCCTTCGGCCCTCTTTAGCGACGCCCTGGACAGCCCTATCCTTATGCCCCTGTATGTCCCAGGCTCCACCATAGCCTCCTTGAGCAGTATCTGGCCCACGGCGAGCGTCAGGGCGTTTACCTCTATCGGGCCCGCGGCGGCGCGGACGGTCCTGCCATCAACGGTCTCCAGGGTTATATCGGATATGGTGAAGTCGACGTCTGGCGGGTTTGAGGACGTGGAGTGCATGTAGAGGAGAAGCCTTGCCGAACCGGCCGGATACTGCCTTTTCCCCTCGACCAGCATCACTTCGCATGAAGTCAGGAGGAAGAGGGATATCAGGAGGACGAACCCTGAAATCTTTATCCACGCATCACGGTTTGAGGGATGACGAGACAAGACGACCTCATGAAATTTTTTATTTAGGTCTGGACAACTCTACACAAATCCGCCTCGATTTTCAAGACAAAAAGACCTGTGAAGCCTCCCGGGGCTTAAAAACCCACGGGGGTTCAAAACGTTGACAGGATGCGGAAAAACTATCTACTGTCATTCTGAACGAAGTGAAGAATCTCAGAGCTGATAAAATGACAACTTTGGGGACTTTTTCCGCAACTTATTAAAAGACAAACCGCTTCTTTACGTAGACCGAGGCAACGCATACGCCCGGCTCATTCCGGTCATGCGAGGCAGAGCGGAAGGGCCCCGGGGCCCTTTTTTATCGCGCTCAAGACCTCCTTCGCGTAGCGCTTCTCGACCTTCAAGGCGAGCCCCGACGATATCTCAAGGGCGTCCTTTATCATCCTCAACCCCTTTTTCCGGTCGTTTATAAAGACCGACTGGCCCTCGGAGAGCAGGCAGTAGACAAGCCCCCTCTTATCCCCGGTCTGTTTAAAGAGCCTTTTCGCCTCTTCAAAGCCGGCCATGGCAACGGCGTGCCTGCCGAGCATCTGCAGGGAACTGCCCTCTCCCCAGAGCGTATAGGCGTAACTGACCCTGTCTCCGATCCTGCGGTACCTCTGCTTTGCCTTCCTGAAGTACTCGAGCGACCCCTTGTAATCCCCCCTCATCCTCAGGGAGTTGGCTATGCCGCAGTACGAGTACGCGGTCCCGAAGGTGTCTTTGACGGCCCTGAATATCCTGTTCGCCTCGCTGTAGCACCTGTGGGAGTCCGTTGGAGAGCCCAGGACGCGGTATGCGCCTCCAAGGCCGGTGAGACAATACCCGACCCCGCTCCTGTCACGCAGGAGCGAGAATATCCTCTTGGCCTCCTTGAACCCCTTTATTGCGCCCTCGATGTCCCCTTTAAGCCTCAAGGCGCCGGAGCGCGCCCAGAGGGTGAACGCCGTGCCCGCCCTGTCCTTGCTCATCCTGAAACCACGCAGGCATCCATCGAATATGGAGAGCGCCTTCTTATGCTCCCCTGAGGCGCGCAGCGACAGGCCGAGGCCGACAAGGGCGTCAAGTGCGCCCCGCGCGTCGTCTTCGCCGAGCGCATGCCTGTAGGCCTGCGTATAACACCTGCCGGCCTTTGCGAACTCGCCGACCATCCTGTACGTATCCCCGAGAGAAAAGAGGCACTCCCTCTTGAGCCCCCTGTCCTTCTTCGCCAGCCTCATGGCCTTGAGATAGAGGGGGATCGCATCGAGGAACCTCGATAGTCCCCTCTTTTTCTCGGCCATCTCAAATAGTCCGTTCGCTGAATATGCCATCAGTATCCCCTGAAACCATCACAATCATAATTCTTATCGGCGGAAAATGTAAAGAGTTAATTGACATTTTCACGACAAACGATAAAGTCCCGGCTCCTGTCCCGCTCCGGACTATTCCCGCCTGTCCCGGCTGAACACGCTTTACACTCAGCCGCCATTTTGTTAATCTCTATGACATGCGGACGCTAAGGATCGCCATGGCGCAGATGAACCCCACGGTCGGGGCCATCAGGGAGAATGCGAAAAAGATACTCGCTTTCTCCGGGGAGGCCCGGGGTCTGGGGGCCGACCTCGTCATATTCCCGGAGCTTGCCGTCACCGGCTATCCGCCCGAAGACCTTCTTCTAAAGCCCAACTTCATCGACGACAACATAAAGTGCCTAAAGGAGCTGAGCGGAAAGATACGGGGCATTACCGCCGTCGTCGGCTTTGTCGACCGCAAGGCCGATATCCATAACGCCGCCGCGATCATACACGGGTCGAAGGTGGCCGACGTCTATCATAAGATGTATCTGCCGAACTACGGCGTCTTTGACGAACAGAGGTACTTCCGGGCCGGGACAGTAGCCCTCAACTTCGTCCTCAACGGGGTAACCATAGGGCTTGAGATCTGCGAGGACATCTGGTACCCGGAAGGTCCTGCCAGGATACAATCGCTTGCCGGGGCCGAGGTCATAGTCAACATCAACGCCTCACCTTACCACGCGGGCAAGGCGTTGACAAGGGAAGAGATGCTTGCCACGAGGGCGCTGGATAACGGGGTGATAATAGCCTACAACAACACGGTCGGGGGGCAGGACGAGCTGGTGTTCGACGGCCAGGGGATGATAATAGACGAAAACGGCAAGGTCGCGGCGCGCGGCAAGGCCTTTGAGGAAGACCTGATAGTGGCCGATATCGACGTTGACGCCATCGCCGCAGCGAGGCTCCACGACCCCCGCAGACGCGAGCTCCATCTAAAGACCAGGGTCGAGGGCCTGAGGGAGATAACGCTTGAAGGGGGCCGGGCCCGCAGGAAGAAAAGCCCGTTGCCCAAACGGGACATAGCCCCGCTTGAGCACAGGGACGAGGTCTTGAACGCCCTCGTCCTCGGCACAAGGGACTACGTGGAAAAAAACGGCTTCAGGCACGTGATCATCGGCTTGAGCGGGGGGATAGACTCCTGCCTCGTGGCCGCGATAGCCGCCCTCGCGCTCGGCGCCAAGAACGTCACCGGCGTATCGATGCCGAGCAGGTATACCTCCATCGAGAGCGTGGAGGACGCCGGGGAGCTCGCCGGGAACCTCGGCACCGGGCTTCTCACCATCCCGATAAACGACGCCTTTGAGAGCTATCTCGAGACGCTCAAGGACGCCTTCAAGGGGAGGGAGGAAGACGCGACCGAGGAGAACCTTCAGGCGCGGATACGCGGCAATATACTGATGGCGCTCAGCAACAAGTTCGGGTCGCTGGTGCTTACCACCGGCAACAAGAGCGAGATGAGCGTCGGTTACGCCACGCTATACGGCGACATGGCCGGCGGGTTCGCGGTCATAAAGGACGTGCCCAAGACCCTTGTCTACGAGCTTGGGAGAAGGATAAACGAGAACGCTGGAAGGGCCGTCATCCCTGAGCGCGTATTCACAAAGGCGCCGTCCGCCGAGCTCAAGTTCAACCAGACGGACCAGGACACCCTGCCGCCCTACGGCGTGCTCGACAGGATACTCAAGGCCTACGTGGAGGAGGACAGGGGC
>JACRLF010000046.1 GCA_016235365.1 Deltaproteobacteria bacterium
ATGCGGCGGCCTCGAGCATAGCGACCGATTTCCTCACCGGCGTCGGAAAGGTAAGGCAACAGTTCGAGATATCCCTAACCTCGCAGGGGAAGGACTCCTTCAGGCTCTCACTCGTCCCCAGGGAGGCGAACCTGAACATAATGAGGATACTCATCGACGTGGACAGGACGACCTTCCTCGTCGTAAGGACGGCCATAGAAGACAGCTTCGGCAACGAGACTCGTGTGAGCTTCATGAACATAAAGACGGGCGAAGCACGGCAGGACTCGTTCTTCGAGTTCAAAGCGCCGAAGGGCGCCACGGTGGTGAGGCCGTAGCGTTAATACATTAAACCATAAAAACGGAGGTTCCAGCCATGCCGTCGTTCGATATCGTCTCAAAGGTGGACACGCAGGAGGTGGACAACGCGGTAAACCAGGCAATCAAGGAGATACAGCAGAGGTACGACTTCAAGGGCTCTAAGAGCGAGATAAAGTGGGACAAGAAAGAGGAGATAACCGTGGTCGGCGACGACGACAACAAGCTCAAGAGCGTCATCGACATACTCCAGACAAAGTTCGTCAAGCGCGGGGTATCGCTCAAATCGCTCGAGTACGGGAAGGTGGAGGAGGCCTCCGGCGGGTTGAAGAGGCAGTCCATAAAGATACTCCAGGGCATACCGGTTGAGAAGGCGAAGGAGATAAGCAGAATAATAAAGGACTCCAAGCTCAAGGTCCAGGCCCAGATACAGGACGAGCAGATAAGGGTGAGCGGCAAGAATATAGACGACCTTCAGGAGGTCATACAGATGCTCAAGGGCAAGGACCTCGACTTGAACCTCCAGTACGTGAACATGAGGTCGTAGGAGGTTCTACGGTGGCCGCCGGGTGGATGGAGATAAGGGCCGCGGGCCCGTGTGAGAGCAAGGAAGAGGCGGCGCTCCTCCTGATACGCGCCGGGAGCCCCAGCGTCCTTGAGGAAGCGGACCCTTGCGTTACGGAGGCTGGCAGGCTTGTCGCGTTCAGCATGTGGGAAGACGAGACTGCGGAGGACGCTTGCGCCCAAGGGGCGATATCGTACAGGGCGTATATCGACGGGCCGTCTGCGCCGGGGATCGAAGGGCTTGAGGCCGGGCTTCGCGGCATCGGCTGGGAGATAACGCTTAAATCCCCGTATAAGGATAGGGACTGGGCAAAGCTCTGGATGGCCGGGATAAGGCCCGTAAGGGTTGCCTCCGGCTCTACCTCCGTAGTTGTCAGGCCGACGTGGGAGAGGGCTCAAGCACGGCGCGGCGATACGGTCGTGGAGATAGACCCTGGCATGGCCTTTGGCACCGGCTCCCACGCTACGACAAAGATGTGCCTGCGGGCGATATTGAATATCATGAAAGGCGGCGGAGGGCGGAGCAGGCCCGCTACCCTGCTCGACATAGGGACAGGCACAGGGGTGCTCGCCATAGCCGCAAAGAAGCTCGGGATAGAGAGGGCCGTGGGCACGGAGATAGACCCGGTGGCGTTAAGGGTGGCGAGAAAGAACGCGCGCATCAACGGGGTCGCGCTCACGCTTACGGGCAGACCTGTTGCCGCCGTACGCGGTAGCTTCGATATCGTCGTGGCCAACATACTCGCCGGCTCTCTTATAGGGCTTTCGGCGGATATCCGCGCCAGGGTGAGGATAGGGGGGTCCCTGATACTCTCCGGCATCCTCAGGGAAGAGGCGGATAAGGTCAGGGGCGCTTACGTGTCGCTGGGGCTCAAGGCGCGCAGGTCTTATCTGTCCGGGGAGTGGGCCGCGCTCGTATTCAGAAGATGAGATGGTTTTTTGTCGAAGATATCAAGGCCGATGACTCTATCGTCCGAATAACCGGCACGGAGTTCACGCACCTTAAAAAGGCGCTCAGGCTCAAGCCCGGAAGCACGGTCTCCGTCTTTAACGGCAGGGGGCTCAAGCTCTCCGGCAGGATAGAGTCTGTTGGCAGGGACAATGCCGTTGTGACGGTAGAGGGCTCTACTTTCAACGAAGGGGAGAGCGCCCTTGACCTCACGCTCGTCCAGGGGCTTTTGAAGGGCGATAAGCCCGAGCTAATAGTGCAGAAGACGACGGAAATCGGGGTAAAGGGGGTCTGTTTTTACTCCGCGCCGAGGACGGTGCCGGCCCTTGACGAAGATAAGGCCAGGGACAGGGTACAGAGGTGGCGCAGGGTGGCTATAGAGGCCGCGAAGCAGTGCGGCAGGACGGTAGTGCCCCGCATAGATTACGTAGACTTCGCGTCTGCGTTGGCGGGCCGTGGAGAGGGCCTGAGGGTCGTACTCTGGGAGAATGAACGGTCACGCGGGATGGGAGATATCCTGGAGGGATGCAAGGGCGGCCCAATTGCGCTTTTAGTCGGGCCTGAGGGCGGGTTCTCAGCGGATGATGTGGATGAGGCCGTAAAAAATGGGTTCATACCAGTCAGCCTCGGCAGGAGGATACTGAGGGCCGAGACGGCCGCCATAGCAGGCGTATCCATAATTCAGCACAGGCTCGGCGACCTTGGGTGATGGTTCTGAAGCTTCCAGTAACGGCCTTGCCTCGGGGGCTTTGATATTATGTGGAGAGCTGCCTTGATCATACCCGAAGGACACATTAAAATCTCTTGACAATATGCGCGCTTTAAATTAAGTTATTTGTCTTCTTCAGACCTGCCCAGGTAGCTCAGTCGGTAGAGCAGAGGACTGAAAATCCTCGTGTCGGCGGTTCAATTCCGTCTCTGGGCACCAGATAAATCAAGGGGTTAGCCGATTTTGGCTAACCCCCTTTTTGTTTCAAAATTTACTACGAAATTACCGGTACTCCGTCTTGGCGATTGGGGTCAGCCGATTCCGGTGCATGATCTTTCACGCCAAATCCACGTTGTATATTTTATTGACAATGGGGAGATGGCTTCGTATGTAAAAAAATCATATCGGAAAAATAGCAGGTTCTATGGATAACATGTTGAAAAACCTGCTAAAAATATACGGCATTGCCTATCAGACAATAAGGTGCATAAGTTTAGATGTCCATATTTTTTACATATAACGATTATCGATTAAAAGGTCATATTTAAAAGCATAATAAAATCAATAGGTTGTATTTATACGGGCAGATGGCATAATATTTGCA
The DNA here is from genome assembly GCA_016235365.1 of Deltaproteobacteria bacterium. Lineage (GTDB taxonomy): Bacteria > Desulfobacterota > GWC2-55-46 > GWC2-55-46 > GWC2-55-46 > JACRLF01. Next base: position 3,124 of record JACRLF010000046.1, read on the forward strand.
GAAAATATAGCAGAACCTGTCTTTGAGTATGTTTTGAAAGCTCAGTAAATAAGGGGGTGTGTCAGATGAAGGCGTCTATGCGGGGTCAAAAACATTCTTTAAAAATGTCTGTTGCGTTTCTCTTCGGTATATTCTTTTTTTTCAGCTCTTATGCGCACGCCGTCTCATTGACGAATTGGAACGTTACGGAGCTCAACACAAGCGGGGATTATGTAAACGTCTTGATAGACACCAACGCTCAAGGCAATACGACATTGACCGTCCAGTGGGTTCCGGGTGCGGCGAACAGCCTTACAGCCATAGGAATAGACATGTTCGGATTTAATAGCGCCACCTCAGTCCTTACCTGCCCGACCGGCTGGAGCTGCAACAAGGGCAATCAAAACATGTCCGGATTCGGTTCTTTTACGCAATTCGAGAAGGACCCCGGCGGAACGGGAGGCATATCGAGTTCTATCGTATTTGTGCTGAACGGGACAGCCGCCTTCACGTCCAACAGTCACGGCGCTCAATTTGCGGCACACGTGAGATATGGAAGCAACTGTTCCGGGTTTGTTTCCGATGGAACGGCAAGCAGTGCTTCTACGTCCAACGTGGACTGCGGCAACAACAGCCAGGTTCCGGAACCATCGACCCTGCTCCTGCTCGGCAGCGGTCTGTTCGGTTTAGGGGTTCTCAAGAAGAGATTTTCCGTACGCAAAAAGGCGGCATAACCGCCCCTGTTGAAGCTCCCCTATGCCTAAGACGCGGGGAATCTTCGATATATAAGGGAGTATATATTCCTATTCGCTCGCTTGACCCCTAAGCCCAAGCCGCGGGTTGGGCGCTCGCTATGCATGTTCAACATGGAATAGAGAGCGGATTTCCTGACACCCAGGCCGGCAGGGTAAGCGGGCCGGTATCAATAGAAAAAGCAGATTACTTTAAGAGGGGGGATGGGGGGCGCCAGATATATACCTACACGAAGCACCATGTGAATCAGCCATGTAAAGCAGGGGGTTGCGGCGTTTGCCGCGGCCCCTTTTGTTTTGGGTTGAAAGTGTATGGAGGCGCGAGCCCAGCGACTCGGGCTCAGGGGAGATTCGATGATCTTTTTGTTAGGGCGGCTCGGTTAAGCGGACTTTATCCTGTTTTTTAGACTGGCGCTCTTTTTCTTAAACTTGCGGTCCATTAGGTCTGTGTTCTTCAAGGCAATACTATAGAGGCCGGGGTGGATCATCTTCTCCCAGAGCGTCGACATCCTTAACGCCCTCTCCTTGCTGAACCCTAAAGAACGGAGCCTGCAGAAGACATGGAGACTATTTAGGTTGTGGCAGAGCCATTTCATGGATTTAATTGTTTTCCCAATAGTTAAAGCGACTTTCTATGCCAATGTCTTATGGATTTTTGTTTTTGTGCCTATAGATTATAGCAATTTTCATGCCCTTTCTCTGTGTTTAGATATCTGCCTGTTTTACCTGCTCTTTTTTCAAGACAAGCCCCGTTTTGAGCCGCAATATTGTAAAGTTTCTTTACAGCGCTGTACGGTTTTTTTACAATGAAACCTCAGGCTTAAGACCCAAGGTGTTTCAGAGCGTTAAAAAAATAAAATCTCTTACGAACGCCAGCAGTACCGGCCCAAGGGACTTCTCTACTTCTATATTGGAATTGAGGGTTTGAGAGTGCGCGCGGACTCGACCTTTTTCGCCTCTTTTACTTTACTTCTCCGTGCTTTTGTTGTACGTTAATCCAAAGAATCCAAAAATAAAAAATATAAGGGATAATGGAGACCAAACCCAACAGTTCGCCGACTCAGGCGCAAACCGGTGGTCAGCGTGCCGATGGGGCCGCCGGGACGCCCGTCCATCTTCCGGTAACCCTCGGCACGGAGTTGATAGCCGAGATAGTAAACCTCAACCTGCGCATAAGGAGCGTCCTGGCGGGGATGGACGGCGGCCGGTTCCTCCTCATCAAACTATCCCCCAACGACCTTATGGGGACGTTCAGGAGCGAGATGGTCACCAGGAGCCCGGTCATCGTCAAGTTCCAATACAAGGACACCGTCTACGCGTTCAATAGCGAGGTGCTCAATATCGTCTCCAACCCCTGCAAGCTGATGTTCCTCGCCTATCCCGCGAAGGTCGAGGAGTTCAAGGTATGGCCTGATTCAAGGCACGAGTGCGTCCTGCCGGCGATGGCGATGCTTGATAATGAAATACTCGAGATGGTCATCATTGACATAAGCAGGGAAGGGTGCCAGTGCTTTATCAAGGCGCCAGGGGCAAGGGGCGAAGCGCTGAACGCGCTGATACATGTGAATACCGACCTCGATATCCGGGCGCAGTTCCCGGGCACGGAAGAAAGGTTCAGGTTCACGGGGAAGGTGAGGAACATAAGCAGGGACGTGGACAAGATAAAGATAGGGGTGATGTTTGAAAAGATATCGCCCGAGGTCAAGGCGAAGATAGACGGCTTTATCGCGCTGATATCGGAAATAAAGACCAAGGGATAGGTTATTCTCTCAAAGGAGGATTTATGGCAAGCAAGAAACTGCTGGACAGACTGAACGAGGCGATGCCAGGTTATAACCTTAGAGGCATAAATAAAAAAGACTTTAAAATTAAATCCAGGAAGGAGGTGAAGACCATAGTAAAAGCCGCACAATTCAAACTCAAAGGAGATTCCAGGAAAATGAAAAAGAAATTAGGCGCCTTGATAGCCGTTATAACCTTCTTTGCCTTTGCATCCATGGCTGTTGCCATCGAGCCTGCACAGGGCGTTCAATTGGCAAAGGAAGGCAATCCATGCTCGATAAAAAACCCCTGTGCCGCCCAGAACCCTTGCTCGGTCAAAAACCCGTGCGCAGCCAAGAATCCCTGTGCCAAAAAGAATCCTTGTTCAAAGAAGGGTAAGAAAAAGAGCAAGAAAATGAACAAGACAGTGAACCCATGCACGGCAAAGAATCCGTGTGCGGCCAAAAACCCATGCGCCACGAAGAACCCGTGCGCGGTCAAGTAAGGCCGCTGCTTAAGCCGTATCAGGTTTTATATTACGTTGAAGCTCCCCGCGGCAAGCCGCGGGGAATCTTCGACATATAAGGAAGTATCTATTTCTATTCGCTCGCTTGACCCCGCAGCTTGGGCTTAGGGGAATGTGCTCGCTATGTATGTTCAATAGGAGGGAATATGCGGCCAGTTTACAGCAAGTTTTTTAAAATATTTTTGATAGCCCCTATGCTTATAACATTAGGTTTTGTTGACGGAGCGGCAGCCAGGGACAAGAACCCGTGCTCCAAAAACCCCTGCATGGCCAAGAACCCATGCGCCTCAAAGGGCATCCCGATCAGAAAGAATCCCATAAAGGACCCTGCCAGGCTCAAGGAGATGGGTGAGAAGTTGTGGGGTGATACCGCGCTCGGGACATCCGGCACGGCCTGCGGCACCTGCCATCCTGCCGGCGCGGGACTGAAAAAGGAGCCCTTCCCGAAGCATATCAAAATGACAGGCGATATAGTTACCATGGACCAGATGATAAACTTCTGCATGGTCAATCCCATGAAGGGCAAGCCGCTTGCCTGGAACTCTCAGGAGATGACCGCCCTTGCCGCTTATATAACGGCGAATTCAAGGGAGAGCGCAACGCCTGTGAACCCCTGCGGCATGAAAAACCCGTGCGGCGCAAAGAACCCTTGCAAGATGAAGTAGGGGCGAAGACAGGTGTTGAAGGCAATTACTTTTATCATGTTTTTCACATTGACTTCTCCTCCGTTTGCCATCGGGGGAGAAGTCAATGCGCATGAACACTGGCTGAGGCCGGTAAAGACCGGCCCTTCAAGGTCCGCGGAAGAGCTCTACCCGGAGAGATGCGCAAAGTGTCATCGGGACCAGTACGAGGACTGGAGAGGGGCGCTTCACAGTAAGAGTGTAGGACCCGGGCTTCTTACCCAATTACGCCCGGAGACCGATCCGCAAACAGCCGGTTCCTGCTATTACTGCCATGCGCCCCTTGCTTTGCAGAATGAAGTGATCGTTGATGAAGGGGAGTCAGGAGAGAATGCCTATCTTTCCAACGGCTCTTTTGATGAAAGGCTGAAATTATCGGGTGTAAGCTGTGCCGTATGCCATGTGAGACAGAGCGGCGTCTTCGGTCCGACTTCTCCTGGCCCGGATGGACTCAAGGCAACGGTAAAAGCTGATCACGCTTCGGTTCAAAGCGAATTCTTTGAAAAAGCTGAGTTTTGCGCCGCGTGCCATCAGCTTGACGAAGGATTTGACTTGAACGGGAAGCTCCTCGTAAATACTTACATGGAATGGAAAGAAAGCGAGTACGGAAAGGGCGATATCGCATGTCAGAGTTGCCATATGCCTGGCCGGAGGCATCTTTTCAGAGGCATCCATGACCCGGATATGGTCAAAAGCGGGGTTACCTTCGATGTGGAAAGTAACGCCGGAGTTGATAGAGTCGGCGCGAAACTCAGGATTACCAACTCCGGGGTGGGCCATTACTTCCCGACTTACGTCACGCCCCTTGTCGTAATAAAGGGTTTTCTGATCGGCGCGAGGGGAAAGATATTGAAAGGCACCTTGAAGGAGGCGGTAATCGGGAGAAAAGTAACCCTGGACCTTTCAAAGGAACTTTTCGACACCAGGATCCCACCGTTCAAGAGCCACGAATTTGACTACGGCGTCAAGCGCTCTGTCAAGGCCGAGCGGCTTGTTTTCGAGGTCTGGGTCTTCCCTGATGAGTTTTATAACCGTTTTTTTGAGAGCGCCGTTAAGAGACGGGATCCTTCCATGAACATGAAGAGGAAGGAACTCAAAGAGGCGCTCAAGAATACGTCAGGGTCAAGCTATCTGTTATTTAGAAGAGAGTTCCCGCTTAAAGAGCTTCTTGCCGGCGTCCATTAGTTTACGGGAGCGATAATCCTTGGCGTTCTGAAGCCACCTGGGTTTTCAAGCCTCGGAGGGTTCATTCGCCCGCTCAGAGCGGAGTTGCCCGGAAGTTATTTTTGTGGTACAGGTATGTGGCGGCTTTTTTGCGTAAAGAGCCGTGGATAGGGAAGGGAACGAAATCAGGTAAGGAGCGATTGAGATGGCGGATCTGGTTATCAAGATAACATGCCCCGTCTGCAACAAGGATTTCAGCAAAAAGGCGAAGGACCTCAAGGACGGCGCCGTGATAGAGTGTCCACAGTGCGGGGAGAAGACCACGATAAGGGGGACGATGTTCACCGATATGATCGAAAATCTTGAGAAGGGCGGGGGGCACGCTTGACAGGCCGCTGAAAAAGCCCATCCGCGGCGTACTATCCTTGTACGCCTTCCCATTGCAATTGTAAAGACGCAATGGGAGCCCTGCCTCACTTTCTCGACCCCCTGCATCTTAATCTTTTTGAGCAGCCTGAAAAAAACTTGAGTTTTTCCCGCAACCGTCAGGCCCTTGGGGCCGCGGCAAGGGTCGATCGCTTCATTGGGGCTATCTTTACCGTAGCGCCTTTTTTATCTCCGCGTCGAGGACTTCCTCGGTGATGGCGCCCATGTGCTCGTACGCGATGCGTCCGTCTTTCCCTACGACGCTGGTCTTGGGCACTCCGAACACATTGTACGCGCTGGATATGGCGTCGTCCCCATCGAGCCCCACCGGCATGGTCCAGCGGTGCTCCTTTACAAAGCCGGAAGCCGCCTCGGCGCTGTCCTGCACGGCTATGCCGACGAACTCCACCCCGCTCTCCCGGTATTTGAGATAGAGCCTTTGCAGCACAGGCGCCTCGTACGCGCAGGGGCCGCACCATGAGGCGAAGAAGTTTATCACGACCACCTTCCCCTTGAGCTTCTCAAGGCTGATTTCATTCCCGGCAAGCGTCTTTATCGTGAACGGCGGCGCCGCCACGCCGGCCCCGGCCGGCAGGCGCTCCATAACGGAGGCCTTTTCCTTTTCAACCTTCTTGCACCCGGAGAGCAATGCAAGGGCTATCATGAGAATGAAGACCGCATGGACGGGCCTTGCGCCCCGGATATCGATCATATACCTGCCTCCCTTTTTTTTGCCGCACGTTCATTCGGTAATCCTATATAACATATTGAAGCGGACTTTGCCAAATCTTAAACAGGCCTTCATGTTGCGCCCATGCCGCATACCTGATAGAATACGGTCATGACGGCCCTCGAATTGACGCCGGGCGCGCTAACGGTGCTTGAGCGCAGGTACCTGAAAAAAGACCGGTTCGGCAAGGTCGTGGAGACGCCGGAGGAGATGTTCAGGCGCGTTGCCGCCGACGTCGCCCTTGCCGAGAAGCTCTATGCGACGGACGCGGACGTTGCGCGCTACGAGGAGGAGTTCTACCGGTTGATGGCCTCTCTTTGCTTCCTCCCGAATTCCCCGACCCTTATGAACGCCGGCAGGAGGCTTCAACAACTCGCGGCCTGTTTCGTTCTTCCGGTGGAGGACTCGCTCGAGTCGATATTCGAGGCCGTCAAGACCACCGCCATAATACACCAGTCCGGCGGAGGGACAGGCTTTTCATTCTCGAGGCTCCGGCCCTCAAACGACATCGTCGGCTCAACCGGCGGGGTCGCCAGCGGCCCCGTCTCCTTTATGAGGGTCTTTAACGCCGCCACCGAGGCGATAAAGCAGGGGGGAACGCGGCGCGGGGCCAACATGGGGATACTGCGCGTCGACCATCCCGACATTATCTCATTCATAACGGTTAAGGAAGACCCGGCCGAGTTCGCAAACTTCAACCTCTCCGTGGCGATAACGGATGAGTTCATGGACGCGCTGGAAAGGGGGGCCGGCTACCCCCTTGTAAACCCGAGGACAGGCATGACCGTGGGGATTAAGGACGCGGCCGAGGTGTTCGGCAGGATAGTAGAGTGCGCATGGAGGAACGGCGAGCCGGGCGTCATTTTCATAGACAGGATAAACAGGGATAACCCCACCCCGCTCCTCGGCGCAATAGAGGCCACTAACCCCTGCGGGGAGCAGCCGCTCCTGAGCTACGAGCCGTGCAACCTCGGCTCCTTGAACCTCTCAAGGATGCTCAAAAGGGAGGGCGGGTCCTGGGCGCTCGATTATGAAAGGCTCGGGGCAACGGTCAGGCTCGCGGTAAGGTTCCTCGACAACGTCATAGACATGAGCAGTTACCCCTCGAAGGAGATAGACCTCATGGCAAAGGGAAATAGGAAGATAGGGCTCGGTGTCATGGGCTTCGCGGACATGCTGACGAGGATGAGGGTGGCTTACGGCTCCGCCGGGAGTTTCAGTGTGGCCGAAGAGGTGATGGGGTTCATAAGGGAGACGTCCTGGGACGAATCGAGGGCGCTGGCAAAGGCGAGGGGCGGGTTCCCGAACTTCAAGGGGAGCGTATTTGACAAGCCGGGGGGAGCGTTGGTGAGGAACGCCACGACGACGACGATCGCCCCCACTGGCACGCTCAGCATCATAGCCGGGTGTTCCTCCGGCATAGAGCCGTTCTATTCCCTGAGCTATACCAGACAGGTCTTGAACGGGGTCAAAATACCGGAGGTCAACCCCCTTGTGGAAGAGGCCGCAAGGGAGGAGGGGTTCTACACCCCTGAGCTTATCGGCTACATGGCGGACGGCGGGGATATAAGGAAAAGGGACGACGTCCCCGAGGCGGTCAAAAACGTATTCCCCACGGCATTTGATATAAGCCCGGATGCGCATATAAAAATGCAGGCCGCTTTCCAGAGGCATACGGATAACGCCGTTAGCAAGACCATAAACCTCGCGCCGGGGGCGTCCGTGGAGGACGTGAGGGATGCGTACCTCATGGCCTATAAGCTCGGGTGCAAGGGCATTACGGTCTACAGGGCCGGGACGAGGGCCGAGCAGGTCTTGACGTGCAAGAGCCCCCTTTACTGTTGAGCATACCACCGCCGTCCGCCTTGCGCCCTTTCCATCGGGCGGGGCGTTTGTCGACGCCCCCCAGGCCTCTGATGGAACGTTAGAAAAATTTAAAAATGGACAAAAGAGGCTGAATCTGCTAAATAAATAGGGTAGGAGCGCAGGGGTGCCGGACTGAGGGAGAGGAAGATCGGGTATCCGGTCCCGTATTCATCCGGGGCCTGGAGGGGGCGTCACAAAAAAGAGATTGGAAAGATAGAAACGATGAAGATATCTCCGTCAGTCCTGTCAGCCGATTTTACAAGGCTTGAAAAGGAGCTAAAGGATATAGGGGACGCCGGGGCCGACTACGTCCATGTGGACGTCATGGACGGCCACTTCGTCCCGAACATATCTATAGGCCCTTTCGTGGTGGAGGCGATAAAGAGGGCGACCTCCATCCCGTTGGACGTCCACCTGATGATAGATGCGCCGGAGAGGTTCGTAGCGGAGTTCGCGAAGGCCGGGAGCTCCGTTATCACCGTCCATGCCGAGGCCACCAGACACCTGCACAGGACCGTCCAGGCGATAAAGGAGCTCGGGGTGAAGGCGGGTGTCTCCATAAACCCGGCGACCCCGGTAAGCAGCCTCGAGGATATCATTGAAGAGGTCGACCTCGTGCTCATAATGTCCGTGAACCCCGGCTTCAGCGGCCAGGGCTTCATCAAATCGAGCCTTAAGAAGATAGCCCGGGCAAGAAGGATGATAGAGGAGACGGGCCGTCCCATCGAGCTCGAGGTGGACGGCGGCGTGAAGGTGGAGAACATAAGACAGATAGCGCTCGCCGGGGCCGACGTATTTGTCTCAGGCTCGGGGATATTCGGGACAAAGGACTACGGTAAGACCATATCCCTGATGAGAGAGGAGATAAACGCGGCAGGCGTAAAGGCGTAGCTGGCCGCTGAAAAAGCCCCATCAAACTGTTAGGGAACCTCTGGTTAATTCCTTCGTTCGTCATTGCGAGCGTAGTGAAGCAATCTCATCTTTAGGCAAATCAAGCGCTTAGAGATTGCTTCGTCGCTAAAGCTCCTCGCAATGACGGCAGAAAAGAGGATTATTCAGAGCTTCCTTAGAGGAATACATCTTTAAAACCCCGGACCATCAAGACCCTTCGCGGAAATCTCATCCTCGTCCTTCTGGTATAATCTCTCTTTAGCATCTCGGATAAACATCAAATGAACCGCTCCGCGGCTTTTGCCCGCCAATATCCGGAGCAGGACCTGTTTTTGCGGGCCTTCGGGGTATTGGCTCCGCTCGCTATCGAGCTATCGTTGCGACCCTCGAATCAGGAGGTCATGTGCGCGAACCAATCGGATTGGAGAAGTTCAAGACGGCCGTTGATATCTCGCTCGACGCCATAGTGGCCGCGGATGAGGGCGGCAGGATCACCATGTGGAACAGGGCGGCCGGGATTATGTTCGGTTATTCCGAGGCTGAGGCGGCAGGCGGTTCTATTGAGATTATTATGCCGGATGAGTACAGGGATGCTCGCCGCAGGGGGATGGATAGGTTCCTCGCCACGGGAGAGACGAAGGTCATCGGCAAGACGGTCGGGCTTGAGGGCTTGAGAAGGGACGGGACGAGGTTCCCGGTGGAGTTGAGCCTTCGATTCGAGAAGCGGCAAGCTCCGGCCGCGCCGCGCCTCCGGGCTTGCCCGCGATATCCCGACGGATTGAAGGGGGACGGGATACCTCTGCTGGCGAGGATATTGGCGGTGGCCGACACCATAGACGCCATGGGCGCCGACAGGCCTTACAGGAAGGGCAAGTCCATGGACGAAATCGTAAGCGAGCTCCACCGCTGCCGCGGCGCCCAGTTCGACCCTGACATAGTGGACGTGTTTTTAAGGTACGTTGCCTGCGCTACCGCATGAGGCTCCAGAGAGGCCGGTAATGGCGTCCCTGACAGGGCATCCACGGCCGCGGACCTCTCCATCCCTTGACTCTGGGCTTCCATCATGGAAAAAGCGCTCGCCGCAAAGCCCTCATCCCGTAACCCGGGGCGCGGCCTCATATCGAGAGGGATTGATGAAAGAAGGACTTAAAAAAAGCGCATGGGCCGCTTTGGCCGCATGGACGCTGACGGTGTTAGGCATCGAATACGCCACGCACGGGATAGCGCGGTACTTCGCGCTATATGACAATTCGTTGGTCTACCTGATCCATTCGCTTGTCCTTCTGTCAATCACCGCCCCGGCGCTCTACCTCTGGCGCTCGAGCTCCTTGAGCAGATTGAACGCCGAAGAGAGGCTGAAGGATAGCCTGCGCCATCAGACGTTGATAAACAGTATACTCAATATCTCGCTAAAGGATGCCTCACTGGATGAGACGCTTGAGAAGACGCTCGATTGCCTGGTGTCAGCCCCGTTCCTGCGCGCCAAGAGGAAGGGCGCCATTTGGCTCGTGGAGGAGCCGGACACCCTGACCCTCAAGGCGCAGATGGGGTTTAACGAATCGATGCTTAGCCTGTGCGGAAAGCTCCCTTTCGGCAGGTGCCTGTGCGGAAGGGCGGCGCTCTCCCGCAAGATGGAGTACACGGGGAGCGTCGATGAGCGGCATGAGATCAGATACGAAGGGATTAGCCCCCACGGACACTATAGCGTCCCGATGCTCTACAGGGGAAAGACCATAGGCGTGATCACCCTTTACCTGGAGGAAAATCATCCGAGGGACGAAAAGGAGGTCGAGCTCCTGGCCTCCGTGGCCGATATAATCTCCGGCGTCATAGAGTGCGGCATGGCGGAAAAGACGATAAGGGAGATGGCGTACTATGACTTCCTGACCGGCCTGCCGAACCGCCGCATGCTCCTGGACATGCTCAACCAGATGATAGCGGGCAGCCGGTGGAAGAACAGGTTCTCCGCGATACTCTTCCTCGATCTCGACAGGTTCAAGATAATCAACGACACCTTCGGGCACGCCTTCGGCGACAGCGTCCTGAGCGCCGTGGCGCAGAGGCTCAAGGGTTGCCTCTTTGACGGCGACGTCGTGGCCAGGGTCGGCCCCGACAGCCTCGCGAGGATAGGAGGGGACGAGTTCACCGTGCTGCTGCACGAGATAGGCAAGCCCGACGACGTGGTGAACGTGATAAAAAAGATATACACCGCCCTCGGCGCGCCGTTCGTCATCGAGGGGCGCGAGACGTATGTGTCGGCGAGCATGGGCGTAAGCATATATCCGTATGACGGCCAGCATGCCGAAGAGCTGCTGGCCAACGCCGACACCGCGATGTATAAGGCGAAAGAGGACGGCGGATGCACCTACAGGATATACAGGCCCTTCATGAACGAAAAGGCCTATAAATTCTTCAATACCGAGAACATGATGCGCAAGGGGCTCGAAAGGGGCGAGTTCTTCCTCCATTACCAGCCGCAGGTAACGATAAAGACGGGGAAGATAGAGGGGGTGGAGGCCCTGGCGCGCTGGCGGTCCATGGAATCCGGGCTTGTCCCCCCGGTGGAGTTCATCCCCGTGGCCGAGGAGACCGGGCTCATCATCGACCTGGGCAAAAGGATACTGCGCATGGCGTGCCTGCAGTGCAGGAAGCTCCATGACGCGGGCCGCCCGGTAAGCATGGCGGTGAACATCTCCTCGCGCCAGTTCAAGCAGGCCGACTTCGTCCAGTCGGTGAAGCGGATACTCGAGGAGACCGGGCTCCCCCCGAAGTACCTGGAGCTCGAGCTCACCGAGTCCATCATCATGGAGAATTCAGAGGAGACGATAGGCAGGATGCGGGAGTTGAAGTCGATAGGCATAAGGTTCTCGATAGACGACTTCGGAACCGGGTTTTCATCCCTGAGCTATCTGAAGCGCATGCCTATAGACATGCTCAAGATAGACAGGTCGTTCGTCCAGAACATCACGCTGAGCCAGGATGACGCCTCGATAGCCATAGCCATAATAAGGCTCGCCCACAGCCTGAAGCTCGAGGTGATAGCCGAGGGCGTGGAGACGTTCGAGCAGTTCAAGCTCCTGAAATACCTCGACTGCGACAAGATGCAGGGGTTTTACTTCTCGAAGCCTGTGCCGGAGGACGAGTTCATTGGTCTGCTTGAGAGGGAGGGCGGCTTCAGGACGGCGTGAGAGGGGCCGGGGTCAGAATCCGTGAGAGACGCCGATGCCTTTCACAAGTATTTCCATTGCCGCGACGGCGGTGGAGACGGCGCTATCCTCCCCCTTTTTAAGGGCCGCTTCGGTGACCCTGCCGGTCGAGCCCCTGTTGACCACCCCGGTTACGCACCCGCCCCTGAGCCCCATCGCCGAAGTCATCGTAAGCAGCGTCGAGGATTCCATCTCGTAGTTGAGCACGTTAAGCATCCTCAACTCAACGGTCGCGCCCCGGAACCTGCGGAGCTTGTATTTCATGAACGAGTCGTTCCTCTCCTCGCCGGGATAGAAGGTCGCGGATGACGCGCTGACGCCCGCGTGGTATCTGACCCCGGCCTTCCTCGCGCCGCTTATGAGGGCGCATACTACCTCTATGTGGGCCACGGCCGGGTACTCGATGGGGGCGTAATGCGTGGAGGCGCCGTCCAGCCTTACGGCCCCGGTCGTTATCACGCAGTCGCCGATCTTTATCCTCTCCTGGATGGCCCCGGTGGTCCCCACCCTTATGAAGGTGGTTATGCCGAGCCGGGCGAGCTCGTCCACCGCGATGGACGTCGAAGGCCCGCCTATGCCGGTTGACGTTATGACGATCTTTTTAGCGCCTATGGCGGCGATATGGGTGGTAAACTCCCTCCTGGACGCGAGGAGATAGGATGGTCTTCCGAAGGCCTTTGATATGCGGGAGGCGATTACCGGGACCCTGGCGGGGTCGCCCGGCAGGAGGGCCGTGTCGGCCCCCATGAGGTCTCTCTTTTCAAGGTCGAGGTGGTATACGCCGGCCATTCTCAAGCCTTTTGAATATATATCCTGATGGTATTGTCTTCCTCTTCCACGCCCAGGAGTATGTTGCCGGTGGACTGCGCCCAGACCGGCAGGTCCCTCCTCGACACCGGGTCGTCGGTAAGCACCTCGATGACGTTGCCGGACTCCATCCTCTCAAGCGTCAGGGCGGTCTTGACGGACGGCATGGGACAGCAAAGCCCGCGGGCGTCCAGGGTCTTATCCACCTGATATTGTGACATATGAAACACCTCGCCATTGAAGCTCCCCGCCGGCCAAGCCGCGGGGAGTGCGCTCGTTATCCATTTTCAAGCAACGCGCGCATAAAATCCGCGCTTGTCGCAATCATCTCAGATAAAGAGATTTACGTTCGATTCCTTCGCTATAGACAGGTAGGAGATCGCCCCTATCACACCCTGGCATTCTTCCACGAAGTCTTCTTCCTTGAGCCCCATCACGCTCATGCTCATCTCGCACGGGTAGAACTTGACGCCGAGGGCATGGGCCGTGGAGATGAACTCCCTGAGGCCCGGGACCTTCTTTTGCGCCATCATCACCTTGAGCATGGCCGGGCCCATGCCGAGCATGTTCATCTTCGAGAGGGCGAGCCTGCGCGCTGCGCGCATGTCCGTAGTTCATTATGTTGAGCATCTTCTGCATCCAGTTTCGCCCCTTTATGAGCCCGCCCTTCTTCTTTATGACGTTTAAGCCCCAGAAGGTGAAGAATATGTTGACCTTCATGGACATGGACGCGGCGGCGGTGGCTATCACGAAGGCGGCTATGGCCTTGTCCATCTCGCCGCTGAAGAGGACGATGGTTACGGAATCCCTGTTCTTTGCCTGGTCATACATAAATACTCATCCTTTTTAAGGGAACCTTGACTCTTTTATGATATAGAACCTATGGAGGATATTCAAGTTTTTTTATACCGTCAATCATGCCGAGGCCGCGGTTTTTTTCTTAAAATGGCCTTTCTCGCCTCGTCTGAGGCAAGCACCACCGCAGGGAATATCAGGAGCAGTCCCCACCCCTTCCACCCAGGGGGGGCGAAGCCGAAGACGCGCGCGAGCGGCGGGACGTATATGAGCAGGAGCATGATAACGACCTCGGCCGCTATGCCGTAGAGGACGAACCGGTTCCTGAAGAGGCCCGCGGTCAGGACCGACTCTTTTTCTGTCCTGCAGGCAAAGACGTTGCCTATCTGGGTCGCCACAATGCCCGCGAAGGTCATTGTCGTGGCAACGGCATATACGGCCCCGCTCCCGGACATCATTTCTCCGGGGGACCAGCCGCTCAACCGGTACGCGAAGAAGAAGGCGCCGAGGCAGAGCGCGGCCTCTATGGGCCCGAGGAATAGATAGGCCCTGGCAAGGGTCTTGAAGTCAAGGAGCCTTGAGTGCTTCGGCCTGGGCGGCTGTTTCATCACCCCGGCCTCAGGCGGCTCCATGCCGAGGCCGAGCGCCGGGAAGACGTCGGTGCCCAGGTCCACTGCCAGAATCTGCATGACCGTCAGCGGAAGAGGCATCCTGAATAATACAAAGGCTATGAACGGCACTATCTCCGGTATGTTGCTGGCGAAGATGTAGGTTATGAACTTCTTTATGTTGGAAAATACCGCCCTGCCTTCCCGTATCGCCTCCACTATTGTGGCGAAGTTGTCGTCCGCAAGGACTATCTCCGCGGACTCCTTTGCAACGTCGCTCCCGCGGAGTCCCATCGCCACCCCTATGTCGGCTTTTTTCAAGGCCGGGGCGTCGTTCACCCCGTCGCCGGTCACGGCCACTATCTCCCCGTTGTCCTGAAGCGCGGTGACGACCCTCAGTTTGTCCTTTGGGGCCACCCTCGCGAATATCGCCCCGCCTTCCTTGAGCGCCCCCTGCAACTCCGCCTGGCCCATTGCGCTCAATTCCTCCCCGGTTATCACCCTCGGGTCCCGGCCGAGCCCTATCTGAGCGGCCACAGACAGGGCCGTAAGCCCGTAGTCGCCCGTTACCATGACCACCTTTATTCCGGCCTCCCCGCAGTCGGCTACCGCCTTTTTCACCTCCGGCCTCGGCGGGTCGAGCATTGCCAAGAGGCCGATAAAAATGAGGGCCCCCTCCACCTCTTCGGTCTTGTACGCCTTTAGGGCCTCGACCCCGCGCGCGGCCACGGCAAGTATCCTCAAGCCCGTCGAGGCCATGCGGTCGTTCTCTTCGAGGACCTTCTTCCTGTACCCTTCGGTCATCTCCGCGGCCTTGCCGCCGAGGTACGCCCGCGAGCATAGTTCGATGGTCTCCAGGGGGGCGCCTTTTGTGACGGCTACAGTCCCGGCCCCCCAGTCCGCGCCGGGCAGGTAAAGGGCCCCGCCGTCCTTTACCGAGTGGATTGTCGTCATCCTCTTCCTTATCCTGTCGAAGGGGAGCTGATACGACCTCGGCATCTTCCCCGCAAGCTCATTGAGTCGTATCCCCGCCTTTGCCGCGGCCGCGACAAGGGCGCCTTCGGTCGGGTCCCCGGTGATGGTCCAGTAGCCGCGCTCATTTGACGGCGGGCGCAAGGATGCGTTGTTGCACAGGGCCGAGGCCGTCAAAAGCCCCGTTGCCCCGATGGTCTTCAACTCCTCCTTGTCAACCGGCTTGCCGTTCAATACGAACTCCCCGGCAGGTTCGTACCCCGAGCCCGTGACCTCTATCGGAAGGCCGTCCACGAAGAGCTTCACCACGCACATCTGGTTGGTGGTAAGGGTGCCGGTCTTGTCCGTGCATATTACCGTGGCTGAGCCGAGCGTCTCGACGGCTGAGAGCTTCTTTACTATCGCCTTCCTCTCCGCCATCTTCTGCACCGACATGGCGAGCGACAGCGATACCGTGGGCAGGAGCCCCTCCGGCACGTTGGCCACTATTATGCCTATGGCGAAGAGGAAGCTCTCGGCGAAGGTGAGCCCGGCCATGCGGTAGCCGAGGAAGAAGAATACCACGCCGAGGGATATTGCTATGAGGCTGATGGTCTTGGTTATGCGGACTATCTCTTTCTGGAGCGGGCTCTTCTCCGGCTTTATCGCCTCGGTCATGGACGCTACCCGGCCTATCTCGGTATCCATCCCCGTGGCCGTCACTATGGCGCTGCCCGCGCCTGAGAGCACCGACGTGCCGGCGAAGACGAGGTTCGGCACCTCCGTCCAGATGAAGCCGCGCTCGCTCGGCAGAGGCTCGGCGAGCTTGTATACCGGCTTGCTCTCGCCGGTGAGGGCGCTGTTGTCAACGCGCATGTCCTCGGCCCCCACGAGCCTGCCGTCCGCCGGGACGCTGTCGCCCTCCGAGAGGTTGATGAGGTCCCCGGGCACGAGGACAGAGGCGTCCATCTCCTTGACCTCACCGTCCCTTACGACCCTGACCTTGCGCGGCAGAAGCCTCTTTATCGCCTCCACGGCCCGCTCGGCCTTGTACTCCTGCCAGAAGCTGAAGGCGGCGTTTATTATTATTACCGAGAATATGGCCCACCCGAGCTCGGCCATGTCCGCCACAAAAGCCATGGACCCGCCCGCCCATAGGAGCACGGCGAAGAGGTTGAAAAAGAGGTTGTAGAAAAAGTCCTTTATGAGCGATATGTTTACCGCCTTCTTAAGGGTGTTCGGCCCGGCTGTCTTGAGCCTCCTTGCCGCCTCTTCCCCGGTCAGCCCCTTTTCAGTGGTTTCGAGCTCGGAGAATACCTCTTCCCTCGAAAGCGGCATGTACAGGGTGCGCGAGGCCCCTTCCGCCTTTTCGATCTCCTTTCTTATCCCATCCTCGTCCGTTGTAAGGAGTATGGCCTGTCGGAAGGCCCTGTCGATGGCGATCCCCTCGAGCCTGGAGAGGAGCTGGAGGTGGGTGCCGCTGTCTCTTATAGGGGATAACAACACGAAAAATACGTGCAACCTGCCCCTGCCTTTGGGCTCAGGCACCCCCTTTTTCGAGACCGCTACCGCTATCAAAGGCTCGGTTATCTCCTCGGAGAGGCAGTGGAATATGGCCGTTTGCGCCCTCGAGAGCGCCGCGTTGGAGTTCTCGTGGCCCTTGAAATCGCATATTACCTTGGCCCTGTCTGCGCCGGCGGCAAGCTCAAGACGCGAGTAGAGCTCATTCAAGACCCCGTCGTGGTCAGAGGCCTTTACCCGCGGTATGACGACTTTAAGGTGTGTCGATATCTCCATACAGTGTGATAATAGCAGATAACAGGGGCGTTGAAAAGCGGACGGACCGCGACGGACGGGTGTTTTGAGGTTCTGGAGGTTCTGGAGCCCCTGGAGGTTTCTTTTTTAACGTTCTGAAACCACCAGGGAATTTCATGCCTCTGGTGGTTTCATTTAAAATCGACGGATTACGGTCTGATAACCCTTGATTTAATGTTTTTCAAGGTGTAAAATGTAACAAACATCACACACGCAAAGGCCTATGGCTCATTCATCGGGGACAGAGCATATCTCCACCATCTTCGAGGAGGAACAGTCAATGCTCCTTGAGAAGATATTTTCCGAGCGCGGCTGGGATTTCCGCGATTACAAAAGATCGAGCCTGAAGCGCAGGATATTGAAGAGGCTCGGCGCCGCGGGCGTTTCATCCTTCAGCGACTATCGCGACCTCCTCGACAGAGACCCCTCTGAATACACCCGCCTTTTTTCCAATCTTACGGTCAAGGTCAGCGAGTTCTTCAGGGAGCCGAGCGTCTTTGACTTCCTGGCCGGGGAGGTCAGGAGGGATTTCTCCCCGGACGAGGGGATACGGGCCTGGTGCTGCGGCTGCGCTCACGGCGAGGAGGCGTATTCCCTGGCTATCCTCCTTTCGGAGTTCCTGAGCGAAGAGGCCCTCGGGCAGACGAAGATATTCGCGACCGACCTCGACCACGAGGCCATCGACGCGGCGCGCAGGGCCAGGTACAGGGAAGAGTCCGTGGCCAACGTAAGCGCGGAGCGCAGGGAGAGGTTCTTTTTCAGGGACAACGGCTGTTACAAGGTCAAATACAACATAAGGAACATGGTGAAGTTCGGCGCCCTCGACATAGTCAGAAGCCCGTCGATCTCAAAGGTCAAGATGCTTTTTTGCAGGAACGTCTTCATATATTTCAACAAGGCGCTTCAGGAGAAGGTCTTTGAAAAGCTCGACTACGCATTGAAGCCCGGGGGCCTCCTCGTGCTGGGAAAGGCCGAGGTGGTGCCGTCCGCATTCTCATCCGGATACGTCAGATATTCAAGCTCCGGAAAAGGGATCAGCGTATACAGGAAGGCGGAGTGAGCCATGGGCCGCTTGATGATGAAGTACTTTGACGATATGACGCTCGGCTTCAAGCTCACGGTGGCGTTCCTCGCCGTGATACTGGTGCCAATGGCGATCCTCTCCTACGCGTCGTACAAGGTCGTCAACTCGCGTTTGATGAAGGAGGCGCGGGACAAGGCGTCCATGGGGCTCAAGGCCGCGTGGACCGAGTATTACGTTAGGGGCGAGCAGATGCGCTACGGGATGCTGCAGGCCGCGGCAATGGAAGATATCAAGGGCGCGGTGGCCCGCCGCGATAAGGCATACCTCAAGAAGATGATGTCCACGTGGAAGCGGATGCGCCCGTATGTGGACGTATGGTACGTCCTTGACGGCGACGGAGTGGTGATAGCGCGCCTCAACGGCGATTACTCGGGGGACGCCCTTCCGTTAAACGGCCTTGTCTCCGACGCCCTTAAGAGCGCCGAACCGAAGATATCCACGGAGATACTCGGCAGGGAGGCGCTGACGCTCGAAGGCAACGAGCTTATGGAAAGGGTGTATCCGCACCCTGCCGGGCACGATTCGGCTGGCCTGACGCAAGACCTGAGGCGCCCGCCTGAGGAGGCTATAGCCCTGATGGTGGTGACCCCGGTGCTCAACGAGCGCAACAGACCCATAGGAGCGATAGTGACCGGGGACGTGCTCAATAACGACAGCCACCTGCCCGAGGCCGTGGCGCAGAGGTTCCCGGACTTATTCGCCACCGTCTCATTGAAAGGCGCCCGCGTCTCGACCAACCTAATGGATAAGGGCGGCGTCAGCCTTAAATGGACGGAGTTGCCGGCCCAGGCCCTCGCGGGGGTATCTTCCGGGGTCCCGTTCTTCCTGGAGTGGGGCGCGCCCGGTATGTCGTATATCTCCATATTCGAGGCCATAAGGGACAACAGGGGCAACGTAATAGGGACGCTGGACGCCGGCATACCGAGGGAGAGCCTCTGGGTCATACAGAGGGAGAACCAGCGCCTCATCATCGTTATTACGGTCGTGGGCCTCGCCATCGCCTTTATCAGCGCCTTCATCTCAAAGGCCCGGATAACGAGCCCGATAAGGTCCTTGAGCGGCAAGGTCGCTTCTTTCGCCGGGGGGGACAGGCTGGCAAGGGCCATCGTCAGCCCGCCCTTCGACAGCGGAGACGAGGTGAAAAGGCTCGCCGTCACGTTCAACTCCATGATGGACGAGGTGGCGAGGCGCGAGGAGGACGGACGCAGGTACGTCGAGCAGATAGAGCTCAAGAACAGGGAGCTGGCCGGGCTCAACGAGGAGTTGAAGAAGACCAACGAGGAGCTCGAGGTCGCCTATGAGGAAACCCAGAGCCAGACAGAGGAGATGCACGCCGTCAACGAGGAGCTGAGGCTTCTAAACGAGGACCTCGACAGGAAGAACGCGGAGCTGAAAAAGGCGAATACTATAATAACGATGGAGGAGCAGGAGATCAAGAAGGCGAAGGACAAGCTCAGGCTCATCTACGACAGCGTCACGGAGTATATCCTCCTTGTGGACCATGACTACGGCGTGATGGAGGCCAACAGGCATTTCACCGAAAAGTTCAAGGTGAGCGAATTGGCGGCGGTGGGCAGGAACATCTACGGCTTTTTCGGGGTGGGGCCGCCGAGGGACTGCCCGATAAAGGCGGCCGTAAAGACCGGCAAGCCCGCGGACGCCGAGTTGACCGCCGCGGACGGCAGCATCCTCCGGTGGCGGGCCTTCCCCCTTTTGAGCGCGGAGGTCGAGCCGAGCATGGCGGTCGTCTACATAAGGGACGTCACCGAGCACAGGAACCTCCAGGGCAGGCTCATGCAGTCCGAGAAGCTCTCTTCCCT
>JACRLF010000017.1 GCA_016235365.1 Deltaproteobacteria bacterium
AAGAACGGCTCGAAGATCTTCTCCTTTGTGGCGTCGTCCATGCCCGTGCCCGTGTCTGAAACGGTGATGACGGCGTATTCCCCCGCCTTGCCGAAGCCCCTGGCCTTTATGAAGCCGCCGTCTATCTCGGCCAATTTCGTCGATATCGACAGGCGCCCACCTTCGGGCATGGCGTCCCTGGAGTTTGCCGCCAGGTTCATCAGTACCTGCTCTATCTTGGGCATATCGGCCATCACCGGCAGCGGATAGGGGGCGAGGCTGAACGCAAGCTCCACGTCCTCTCCTATCATGCGCGACAGGAGCTTCTGGACGGTTATTACGATGTCGTTAAGGTTCACGGCCCTGACTTCCATTATCTGCCTTCTGCTGAACGCCAGGAGGCTGCGGGTCAGGGTGGCGGCGCTTTGCGCCGCGAATTGGATCTGCTGGACGTAGTACATCGGCCTGGCGGACCTGTCGAGGTCCATCTCCAGAAGGCTTGCGGAATTCATGATGGTCGTCAGGAGGTTGTTGAAGTCGTGCGCTATCCCGCCGGTAAGCTGCCCTATGGCCTCCATCTTCTGCGCCTGGAGGAGCTGCTGCTCGAGGCTCTTGTACGCGGTCATGTCGTGTATTATCCCCCTGTAGGCGGATATCTCCCCGTTGCCGCCGCGTACGACGTTGGCGGAAATCAGGGCATAAACGGGAGTGGAGTCCTTTTTCTTCAAGACCAGCTCGAAGTCGTTTATGAACCCCTTTTTTTCAAGCTCCTTCACGAATTTTTGCAACTCTGCGGGATTGGAGCAGATGTCACGCGGGAAGTCGAGCCTGAGCATCTCGTCCTTGGATGAGAAACCGAAGAGCTCCACGCCGGCGGTGTTGATGTCGAGTTCCTTCCTCTCGACCGAGTATATGAAGATAACGTCCCTGGACTCCTCGAAGAGCGTGCGGTATTTCTCTTCCGACCTTTTCAGGGCCTCTTCAGCCGTCCTGTGGCCGGCGCGCATACGCAGCGCGGATATCCCGTAGGAGAGGTCCCCCGTGAGGTCGGCCAAAAGATTGACCTCCTCCCGGTCAAAGGCGTCAGGCTCCCCGGCGTATATGTTGAGCGAACCGAGGACCTTTGAGCCGATAAGTATCGGGAGGGCGATGGACGAGGCATAGCCGCGTTCCGCGGCCTCGGATGACCAGATAAAGCCCTTCTCTCCGGGGATGTCGAGGGCGACTACCGGTTGGCCCGTCCTGATGGCCCTGCCCGTGGGGCCTCTCCCGCGCTCGGTATCGGCCCATGATATGTTCACGTTCTCCACGTACCCTTCGTTATGTCCGGCCACCGCCATCGGACGCACCGACTTCCGCTCGTCGTCCTCCGCGTAGCCCACCCATGCCATGCAATACCCGCCTATCCTTACTATGATGCCGCAGACCTCGTTTAAGAGCCCGTATTCATCGGTTGCGCGGATGAGGGCCTGGTTGCACTCGGTTATCATCGCAAGGGTCCTGTTGATGGCGCGGAGCTGGTTCTCGACCCTCTTTCGTTCGGATATGTCCTGGACCGATACGACCAGGGCCGCGGGGAGGCCGTTGTCAAAGACGACATCGGCCTCCTCGTGTATGTAGAGCTCCGCGCCGTCTGGACGCCTTACGCGGTACACCATGCTGTAAGGCCTCTTGAGGCGCAACGCCTCCCTTATCGCCTCCCGCGCAGTTTCCCTGTCATCCGGGTGCACGAAATCGAGAAGCGCCTCGCATGAGCGGCCGAGGTCCTCCCGGCCGGCCCCGAATATGGCGTATACCTCGTCGGAGCGGTAGACGACTTCGTTGGTGTCAAGGTCTATCTCCCAGCTCCCGATCCTGGCCATGCGCTGGACGTTTTTAAGCCGGTCGGTGTTTTTCCTGGTCTCGTCCTCTCTCTTCCTCCGCTCCGTTATATCGCGTATCGAGCCGATAAAGAGCGTATCGCCGTGGACGTTGAAACTGTTGACGGCAAGCTCAATGGGAAATACCACGTTGCCCTTCCTCAGGCCCTCCAACTCCATCACCCTGCCCGCTATTGTGCTTTGCCCCGTCTCCTGGAGCCGCTTGAACGCCGATAGGTGGCGCTGCTTCATGTGGTCGGGTATGAGCTCGACGATCTCCATGCCTATGAGGACTTCCGCCGGATAGCCGAATATCTCCCCGGCGCTGCGGTTGCAGTCGATGATCCTGCCGTCTATGCCGGCTATGATTATCGCGTCAAAGGCCGGTATATTCGGCATACGGTATTCCTTTTGATGTTTGCAGGCGCAGGGTCTTGATTGCGGGGATCTTCAATGTTTACTTCGGGTGTAATTCCTCGAAGTAAGCTTTCCAAGCTATTAAGGGTGTCTCTAAAAATTGTTCTTTTTCCCGATCTCTTTGTTAGGGCAAAAATAAAAATGCTCACATATTAGCATATATGCTCCGCTTTTTATTTTCACCCCGCCTCGACCTCGGAAAAAATATCTAATTTTTAGAGGTACCCTTAACGTAAGTTCTTTCGGATACCCCGGAGCTTCTACTGGGTGGTTCATTGGCGGAATGGGCGGACCTACTCATGAGATTTTAGTGTAAATACGGCAAAAAGACAAGCTAAAATATGCGGGGGATTTCGCGGGCGCGCCGCGGAAGCGTCAGGATGGGAGTGGAGTCGCCGCCCCGTTCTGGATATGCGCGCAAGTGCCGTGCCTATCTACGAGGACTTCAGCCCGCGCAGGCACTTGCGCGCCTCTCCTACGGTGTATATCGAGCCGGTGACGCATATCGCGTCGTCTCTTTCAGCCTCTTTGAGCGCCGCGCGGCACGCGGCCGCCACGGATGGATACGGGCGGGCGGGCCTTTTATGGCGCTTGAGCCTCTCTATGAGGACTTCGGCGCTTGCGGCCCGGGGGGTATCGGGGGCGGCAACCATGATGACGTCCGATAACGGGGCCAGGCGGTTCAAGATGCCCTCTATGTCCTTGTCGTTCATTATGCCGAGCACGAGTATGAGCCTGCGGAAGCCGAAGGTCTTGAGGGCCTCTCCCAATGACCTCGCCCCATCCGGGTTATGGGCCGCATCGAGGATGATGAGCGGCCTCTTGCCCACGACCTCGACCCTCCCGGGCCAGGCCGCGTTTTTAAGCCCCCTTCTGATGTAAGATTCCGGGATGCGGCAGCCCTTTTCCCCTATCGCCCGTTTGAGTACTGGTGCGCGCCGATGAGCCCTATAGAGAGGCCTTCAAGGGCCATTGACGCGCCCGAGTAATCGAAGAGCCGGCTGCCGGGAGTGCGCGTGAAGGTAAAGTCCTTGCCGAGCCGCCGGACCCTTGAGCGCTTCTCTTTGGCCGCCGCCATCAGGACCTTCAGGGCCGTCCCTTTTGCGACCCCGGTTATCAGGGGCGCGCCTTTTTTGATTATCCCGGCCTTCTCGCGCGCTATGGAGGCGATGTCGTCGCCCAGGTATTCCATGTGGTCGAGCCCGACCGTGGTTATCACCGACACGAGGGGAGAGAGCACGTTCGTTGCGTCCCATCTGCCGCCCATGCCCGTCTCCACCACCGCCACCTCGATGGCCCTCATCCTGAAGTACTCAAAGGCCATGGCGGTGGTGAACTCGAAGAACGATGCCTCCTGGCCTGCTTCCTCCGCGGCCTCTCTGACCCGCAGCGCGGTCCTTACGACGTCCCTGTCCGATATCAGGCCGGCGGAGGTCCTTATGCGCTCGTTGAACCTTTCGAGGTGGGGGGAGGTATAGAGGCCGGTAGAAAAGCCCGCCTCCTTGAGTACGGAGAAGAGGAACGCGCAGGTGGAGCCCTTTCCGTTGGTGCCGGCCACGTGTATCGAGGGGAACTCTTTTTGCGGGTCGCCGAGGGCGCGCAGGAGTTTTCTGATCCTCTTGAGGCCGGGCTTTATGCCGTGGGCCTCAAGGCCGTAGAGGTATCCGAGGATTTCTTTGCGGGAAGGCATAGGGTTATCCGCGGCAGGCTGTTGAAAAAGTCCATCTACCGCGTTGTCATCGTCGCTCGTCACTGCGGCGTATGGACGAAATACGCCTCATTCCTCACTCCTCGACGCCTTGTATCCGGAGCTTTTTGAACAGCCTGAACGGACGCGAGGGTTTTTCAACAACCTGGCAGCGCGTGGGGCTCTGTTGCCGTGGAACAAAAGGGCGGGGCGCCGTATCATTGCGGCGTATCCGGGGCGATGACGGCGTTGCGTCCGCCCGGTTGCTATTCGGCTTCGCGCCTTTCGGTTAGCATGGCGAGTATCCTCGAAATAGTGTCCTTGAGCATCTTCCTCTCCACTATCATGTCTATCATGCCGTGCTCAAGGAGGTACTCGGCCCTCTGAAACCCCTCCGGGAGGGTCTGCCTGATGGTCTCGGCTATGACCCTGGGGCCCGCAAACCCTATTAGCGCCCTCGGCTCGGCTATTATCACGTCCCCGAGCATGGCGAAGCTCGCCGTGACGCCCCCCATGGTGGGGTCGGTAAGGACGGATATGTAAGGCAGGCCCGCCTGCCTGAGCCTTGCAAGGGCCGCGGACGTCTTGGCCATCTGCATGAGCGAGAGTATGCTCTCCTGCATGCGCGCGCCGCCGGAGGAGGAGAATATCACCACCCCGCGCCTCTGCTCTATCGCCCGCTCTATCATCCTCGTTATCTTCTCTCCCACGACCGAGCCCATGGACCCGCCCATGAAGGAGAACTCAAAGGCCGCTATCATCACCTTCTGTCCGTTTATGAGGGCATCCCCGGATATTATCGCGTCCTTCAACCCGGTCTCCTTCTGCGAGGCCTTGATGCGCTCCCTGTACTTTTTCAGGTCCTTGAAGTCGAGGGCGTCCACCGGCTCCACCCCTGCGTCCTCTTCCTTGAAGCTCCCCTCGTCGGCGATGATGTTTATGCGTGACTGGGCCGATATCCTGAAGTGGTAGTTGCACTTGGGGCAGACGTCCAGGCTCCTTTCCGCCTCTTTCTTATATATTATCTCCCCGCAGTTCTCGCACTTCACCCAGAGCCCGACCGGCACCTTTACGCTCTTGCTGTCGTCGTGATTGCGCGAAAAAAGGTCTTTTTTGAACCAGATCATGCGGCCTCGCTATCTAACGTTATCGTCCGGGGGCGGGGGAATCCTGCCGCGCCGGAGAGACGTCCCCGTTCCTGAATGCCTTTGCGAATGCGGCCACGGCCTTAGCGTCGAACTGGGTCCCGGAGTGCTTCCTTAGCTCTTCCATCGCAACGGAGTGCGGGAGCCCGGCCCTGTAGGGCCGCGTCGTCGTCATCGCGTCGTAGGTGTCTGCCACCGATATTATCCGCGCTATTATCGGGATATCGCCGTCCTTCAAACCTTCCGGGTAGCCGGTGCCGTCCACCCTTTCGTGGTGGAAGAGCATCCCCGGGATGATCTCCTTCAGGCGCGGCACGTGACCGAGTATCTCAACGCCGATCCTTGGGTGCATCTTCATCATGGCGGCCTCCTCGAACGTAAGCGGGCCCTCTTTCCTCAATATGCAGTCCTCCACGCCTATCTTGCCGACGTCGTGGAGGAGGGCTGAGAGCTTCACCAGCTCGATTTCCGTGCCGCTTAAGCCCAGGTTCCCGGCTATCGCGAGGCTAAAGTCCAGGACGCGCCTGGTATGCCCGCCGGTATACGGGTCCCTCTTCTCTATGGCCTCGGTGAGCGCCCCGGACGTGTCGTAGAACGTCTCCATCAGCTCTTCGTAAAGCCGCGCGTTGTCGAGCGCGACTGCAACCTGGTTTGAAAACAGCTCGAAGAGCTTCATGTCCTCTGCGCCGAAGGAACCTTCGCGCCTGTTTATCGCCTGGAGCACGCCTGCCACCCTGCCTTTTATCTTGATTGGGACGCAGACCATGTCCCTTGTCTTGAACCTGCTCTTCTGGTCGGCCCTGGCCGAGAACCTCCTGTCGCGAGCCGCGTCCGGTATGACGAGCGGGCGGCCGTGTTTGGCGACCCACCCGGCTATGCCTTCGCCGATATCAAGGCGGATCTGTTTTACCTGAGCGCCCTTTTTCCCGAGCGCGACCTCGAAGTATAGTTGTCCTGACTTCTCGTCCACGAGCAGCAGGGAGCCGGCCTCCGCGCGCATGAGCCCGGTTATCGCCTCCATGGCCCTGCGCCTCACGGTGCGCCGGTCAAGGGTCGAGTTCAGCAGCGCGCTTACTTCATTGAGCGTTGAGAACTGCGCGACCCTTGCCTCAAGCTCGGCGACCATCGCCGCCCTCTCCAGTATGAGGGAGAAGTGGTTTGCAAGCGACGTTAGCGTACCCAGATCGGCCTTGGTGAACGCCCCGCCGCCGGCCTTGTCCATCACCTCTATGACGCCGGCCGCCTTCCTTTTGACCTTGAGCGGCACTGCGAGCATGTTGCCGGCCTTCGATACGCTTATGCCGGCCCAGGCCCTGTCTTTCTTGAGGTCGGCGCTTATGTAAGGCCGGCCTGTCCTGGCCACCAGCCCGGCTATGCCGGAGCCGGCCCTGAGCCTCAACCCCTTGAGCTTTTCCGCGCCTGGGCCCTTCGCGACCTCGAAGGATAGATCTCCGTGCTTGAGGAAATAGAGCGCGCCTGAGCAGGCGTCCGTCGCCTTGAGCGCGTACTCCATCATCCGGCCGAGGATAGACTGCCTCCCGCGGCCAGAGACCGCAAGAGAGCCTATCTCCCTGTATATATCAAGCTCGATAGCCATGACGCCGAGCTTCTTTTTAGCAGGTTGCTGAAACAGTCCCATCTGCTTTGTCGTCATCGGCGTTCGTCATTGCGGCGTACAATACAAGTACGCCTCACTCCTCACTTTCTCGACTCCTCGCATCTGTAACTTTTTGAGCAACCTGCTAAGCCCCGCGTCCCAATTCCGCCCGGCGACCTTGCCGTCGCAAGAAGACGTTATGGATTTCCGCTTTTTTTTCGCCATACGGTATAAAGGGGGTCTTTCAGGCGTTCTCAAAAAGAGACGGCCCTGAAAAGCCCCGAAGGCCCGGCTCTATTTATGCGTAATGCCCCGTTTGAGCCCGGAGACAAAAGCGCCGACCTCTTTGAGAATGTCCGGGCCCCTCTTCGCTATCAGGTTCACTATGGCGCTCCCGACGATGACCCCATCTGCGTGCCTGCAGGCCTCTTTTGCCTGGGCCGGGCTCGATATGCCGAAGCCCACGCCCACGGGCAGGTCCGTGAAGCGTTTGACCCTCTTCACGTAGCCGTGGACCTTCCCTGAGAGGCCCTTTCTCGCCCCGGTGACCCCGGTTACGCTTATATAATAGATGAAGCCGGAGGCCTTGCCGGAGATGAGCCTTATCCGCTCCTCCGTGCTCGTCGGGGTGAGGAGGAATATGAGGTCCACACCCTCCCTGTCGAGCTCGTCCTTAAGCTCTCCGGCCTCCTCGGCCGGGAGGTCCACTATCAATACGCCGTCGGCCCCGGCGGCCTTTACGCCCCTCGCGAACCTCTTGAGGCCGAACTTGAATACGGGGTTATAGTATCCGAAGAGCACGATAGGGATTTCGCTCTTTTTCCGCACCTCCTTGACAAGGGCCAATACGTCCGTCAGGTGCGTGCCCGCCCTGATGGCGCGCTCCGAGGACGCCTGTATCGTCGGGCCATCGGCCATGGGGTCTGAAAAGGGTATGCCAAGCTCGATGATGTCGGCCCCGGCCCGTTCGATGGCGAATATCAGCTCCCTTGTGGTATGCAGGTCCGGGTCTCCGGCCGTTATGAAGGTTATCAGGGCCTTCTCGCCCCTCTCCCTCAATCCCTCGAACGTCCGCGTTATCCTGTTCGTCTCTTTCTGATTGCTCTGCTTCATAAATCGTCTTCCAGTAATGCGGATTTACATTAATAAGAATTACAGCTCGTAGTTGAACGCCTTTGATACGGTGGCGAGGTCCTTATCCCCCCTGCCCGAGAGGGATACGATTATGACTGAGTTTTTCTTTAGCCCCTTCGCGGCCTTCATCGCGTAGGCTACAGCGTGCGAGCTCTCAAGGGCCGGTATGATGCCCTCGCTCAACGTCAGGGCATTGAAGCCGTGGAGGGCCTCTTTGTCCGTTATGGTTGCGTACTCGACCCTTCCGGTGTCGTGGAGGTAGGCGTGCTCCGGGCCCACGCCGGGGTAGTCGAGCCCGGCGGATATGGAGTGGGTGTCCGTTATCTGCCCGAACCTGTCCTGCAGGAGATAGGTCTTGTTGCCGTGGAGCACCCCCACGGTGCCGCCGCTGATGGATGCGGCGTGCATGCCGGTTGAAAGGCCGTGGCCCCCGGCCTCCACCCCGGTCATCTTTACCTTCTTATCGTCGAGGAACGGGTGGAAAAGGCCGATGGCGTTGCTCCCCCCGCCGACGCACGCGACGAGGAGGTCCGGGAGCCTTCCTACGGCCTTCTTTATCTGGGCGCGAGCCTCGACCCCTATCCTCGATTGAAAGTCCCTGACCATCATCGGGTACGGGTGCGGCCCGGCCACAGTCCCTATTATGTAGAACGTGCTGTAGACGTTCGTTACCCAGTCCCTGAGCGCCTCGTTCATCGCGTCCTTCAGGGTCCGGCTCCCGGAGGTCACCGGCGTGACCTTAGCCCCGAGGAGCTTCATCCTGAATACGTTGGGGGACTGCCTCTTTATGTCGTCCTCGCCCATGTATATCTCGCACTCGAAGCCGAACATCGCGGCGACCGTCGCGGTAGCCACCCCGTGCTGGCCCGCGCCCGTCTCGGCGATGATGCGCGTCTTTCCCATCCTCTTTGCAAGGAGTATCTGGCCTATGGTGTTGTTTATCTTGTGCGCGCCGGTGTGGCAGAGGTCCTCCCTCTTGAGGTATATTCGCGCCCCGCCGGACAACTCCGTCAGCCTCTGGGCGAAATACAGCGGCGTCGGCCTCCCGACGTATTCGCTCAGGTAGTACTCGAACTCCTTCCTGAACTCCGGGGCTTTTTTCCACTTCAAATACGCGTCTTCAAGCGCCATGACGGCCGGCATGAGCGTCTCCGAGATGTATCTGCCGCCGTATGGGCCGAAGTGTCCAAGTCTGTCAGGCGTCTTTTTCATCGTTCCTGCTCTCTATTCCCGGCCTCGGTCCGCGCTCGCGGCCCGCGCCTCTTTTATGAACCTCAATACCCTGTCCGGGTCCTTCCTGCCCGGGGCCGACTCAACGCCGGAGCTTACGTCTACCGCATACGGGCGCACTCTCCTGACGGCCTCTCCCACGTTATCCGGGTCGAGCCCCCCGGATAGTATGACTCTGCCCGACCTCTTCGCCTCAACGGCTATGTCCCAGTCAAAGGCCTCTCCGGTGCCGCCGTGCATCCCCTCGCGGTATGTATCGAGCAGGTAGGCCGACACCCTGAAGTCCTCGAGCCGCTCTATGTCGCTACTGTCCCTGACCCTTATGGCCTTTATCACGTCCAGGCCGTACCCGAGACAGTCCCGCGGACCCTCTTCCCCGTGGAGTTGCACGCAGTCTATGCCGGAGATGCTTATCGCCGCCTTTATCTCCTCAGGCGATTCGTTGACGAAGACCCCGACCGTCGTGATGAACGGGCCGAGCCCCTCTACTATCCTCGATGCCGCCAGAGGGGTTATGTACCTAAGGCTCTTCCTGTAGAATATGAAACCCACGGCGTCGGCCCCGCCTTCAAAGGCGACGGATGCGTCCTCCATGCTAATTATGCCGCATATCTTTACCCTGATGCTCATTCTCCACGCACCACCCTCAGGCTATCCCCCTCAGCTCCTTGAGTTTCTTGCCGATGTCTTCCTCCCTCATGAGGGCCTCTCCGATGAGGAAGGCGTCGACCCCATCCTGCCTGAGCGACAGGATGTCCTCGAGCGTGTTTATGCCGCTCTCCGAGACGAGTATCCTGTCCTTGGGGACAAGCGGGACAAGCCGCCTGGTCGTCCCTATATCGGTCTCAAAGGTCTTCAAGTCCCTGTTGTTGACCCCGATTATCTTCGCCCCGGCAACGAGCGCGGCCTCCAGGTCCTTTTCGTCGTGGACCTCGACGAGGGCCGACATGCCGAGGTTCTCCGTAAGCTCAAGGAGGCCCTTGAGCGCCTCTTTTCCGAGTATCGCGGCTATGAGCAGTATGGCGTCGGCGCAGGCCGCCCTCGACTCATACACCTGGTACTCGTCGAATATGAAGTCCTTCCTGAGCACAGGGATCTTCAGGTTGTGCTTTATCGTGGTGAGGTAGTCGAGCCTGCCCTGGAAGTACTTCTCCTCTGTCACTATGGAGACCGCCGCCGCCCCGTTCGCCTGGTATATGCGCGCTATGTCGTTGGGCATGAAGGCCTCTCTTATCACGCCCTTGGATGGGGAGGCCTTCTTGACCTCTGCTATTATCCGTATGTATTTGGGGCCGCTCCTGTAGGCGAGCGCCGCTTCGAGGTCGCGCGGAGGCCTGAAGTCCCGGCTTATCCTCTCCTTGAGCCCCTCCAGGTCCTTGTATATCTTGAGGCGCGCCACTTCCTCTTTCTTGCTCTTTACGATGTCGTCGAGTATCATCTGTTTGTTATCGCCTTCAGCCGTTCGAGTTTTTTGAGCGCCTCTCCGGAGTCTATCGCGCCCCTTGCCATGGCTATGCCCTCTTCCATGCGGTGCGCCGCGCCGCCCGCCACGATGGCGGCCGCGCCGTTGAGTATGACGACGTCCCTCGCCGGGCCCTTGACGCCTCCGAGTACGCCGAGTATTATCCGGGCGTTGACGTCCGGGTCCCCGCCCAAGAGGTCTTCCGGAGAGCACCTCCGGAACCCGAAGTCCTCCGGCTTTATGTGGTATGTCCTGATGGAGCCGTCTTTAAGCTCCGTGACCCTGGTTTGATCCGTGAGCGTTATCTCGTCGAGCCCGTCCTCTCCCCTGACGACGAAGGCGTGGACCGCGCCGAGGTTGTTCAATACCTGCCCTATTATATCGGTGAGCGCGGAGTCGTAAACCCCGATGACCTGGCGTCTGGCCCCGGCCGGGTTCGTAAGGGGCCCTAACAGGTTGAATACGGTCCTTATGCCTATCTCGCGCCTTACAGGGGCGGCGTACTTCATGGCGCCGTGGAGCATCGGGGCGAAGAGGAAGCCTATCCCGGCCTCTCTAAGGCATTCCTCCACCCTCGACACCTCGGCCTCCACGTTCACGCCGAGGGCCCTTAATACGTCCGCGCTCCCGCTCCTCGAGGATATCGACCTGTTGCCGTGCTTCGCCACGACAAGGCCGGCGCCCGCGGCCACGAACGCCGCGGCCGTGGAGATGTTGAACGTCATGGACTCATCCCCGCCGGTCCCGCACGTGTCAACGATATTGTCCACCGGGGCCGAGACCTTGAAGGCCTTCTCCCGCATCACCCTCGCGGCGCCGGTTATCTCCTCCACCGTCTCACCCTTCATGCGCAGCGCCGTGATGAACGAGCCTATCTGGGCCGGCGCGGCCCCGCCGGTCATCACCTCTTCCATCACGGATATCATCTCCGGCTCGGAGAGGTCTCCCCCCTTGACTATCTTGGCTATCGCCTCTTTTATCATCGGCCTATCTACCTGTATTTTTCGAGGAAGTTCCTCAGTATGTCCTTGCCGGCCCTCGTGAGGATCGACTCCGGGTGGAACTGCACCCCCTCTATCGGGTATTTCCTGTGCCTGAGGCCCATTATCTCATCCGTATCCGTCCACGCGCTCACCTCGAGGCAGTCCGGCAGGCTCGACCTCTCCACGATGAGCGAGTGGTATCGGTTGGCCTCGAAGGGGTTCTCGATGCGGTCGAATATGGTGTTGCCGTCGTGGTAGACCATCGAGGTCTTGCCGTGCATCAGGCGCCCGGCCTTTACCACCCTGCCGCCGAAGGCGTAGCCGATGGATTGGTGGCCAAGGCAGACCCCGAGTATCGGCACCCTGCCGGCGAAGTGCTTTATCGCCTCAACGGAGACCCCGGCCTTCTGCGGGTCGCAAGGCCCCGGGGAGACCACTATCCTGCGGGGGTTCTTCCGCTCCATCTCCTTTACCGTTATGGCGTCGTTTCTGTATACGGCCACGTCCGCGCCGAGTTCCTGGAAGTACTGGACGAGGTTATAGGTAAAAGAGTCGTAGTTGTCGATCATCAGGAGCATGATGGTTCCGTTGTCCGTCTGCCGCGCCGGCGTATCCGTTTTTATTTTTTTAACGTTCTGAATACCCTGGGGTTCTCAAGTCCCGGCAGGGTTCGTTAAATCAGCCCGTCCATAGCCATGGTTACGGCCTTCAAGACGCCTCTGGCCTTGTTCTCGGTCTCCTCGAACTCCGTTTCCGGCACCGAGTCGGCCACGATCCCCGCTCCGGCCTGTATGTATATGCGGCCGTCCTTTATCACCATCGTGCGTATCGCTATGCACATGTCCATGCACCCGGAGTACCCTATGTAGCCGATAGAGCCGCCGTAGACGCCCCTCTTGCACGGCTCGAGTTCCTCTATTATCTCCATCGCCCTTACCTTGGGGGCCCCGGTGAGGGTGCCTGCCGGGAAGCACGACCTCAATGCATCAAACGGGCTCAAGCCGTCCTTGAGCCTGCCGCGGACGTTTGAAACTATGTGCATGACGTGGGAGTACCTCTCTACGGACATGAAATCATCGACCGCCACGGTGCCCGGCTCGCAGACCCTGCCGACGTCGTTCCTCCCGAGGTCCACGAGCATGATGTGCTCGGCCCTCTCCTTTGGGTCGGCAAGGAGCTCTTTTTCGAGGGCCGCGTCCTCTTCATCGTCCCGCCCCCTTCTCCTGGTCCCGGCTATGGGCTTTACGTTGACCTCAGAGCCTTCGACCCTGACGAGTATCTCCGGGGACGACCCGGCAAGGGTCAGGTCCCCGAGCCTCAGGAAGAACATGTAAGGGGAGGGGTTGACCACGCGCAGCGCCCTGTATATATCGAGCGGGTCCACCTTCAGTTCGGTCGAGAACCTCTGTGATATCACCGCCTGGATGATGTCTCCGTCCCTGATATACCCCTTTGTCTTCTCCACGGCCTCAAGGAAATCCTCTCTCCTGAAGTTGGACGAGACCAGCGGATGTTCCGGGGGCGCCGGTTTCCTGTGCGGCAGGCCCTTTGTCACAAGCTCTTCTATGACGGCGTCTATCCTGGAGGCCGCCCTCTCGTACTCGTCCTCGACGTCGGCGCCGTCGCCTATGCAGGCGTTGGCGATGACCTTTATCTTGTGCTCGACGTTGTCAAAGACAAGGAGCGTGTCCGTGAAGACGAAGAAGAGGTCATAGACGTCGAGGTCCCTTTTCGATAGGTCCGGGAGCTTTTCGATATGCCTTATGATGTCGTAGCCGATGTACCCGATGGCGCCGCCGAAGAACCTCGGCACGCCCTCCACGGATGCCGGGTCGTACCCGGCCATGAGCCTTTTAAGTATCTGTAGGGGGTCCCCCTCTTCCACCGTTTTTTTAGCCCCCTCGATTATCTCGGTGCGATTGGCCTTGCTCCGCACCACCATCCTCGGGGACCTGCCCAGGAAACTGTACCTGCCCCACTTCTCGCCGCCCTCGACACTCTCTAAGAGGAACGCGTCCCCGCCGTTGTCTATCTTCATGAAGGCCGACACAGGCGTGTCCGTGTCCGCGAGGATATCCCTGTAGACCGGGATGACGTTATGGCTCCTGGCCTTCTCCTTGAAAACTTCTAACGAAGGGAAATAATTAGGCTTTTTCATAAGCTTAAAAGGTTATCACAGCACGGCGGAGGTAGTCAATATATAAGAAGGGAGGGTCTGTGTGGGGGTTGGGGTGGGGCGCGGTGCGGACTTACGGTGGCTATAACCCCCCTCAGAAAGACGGGACGCTTCCCTTCAACCCCGCCACCTTGCCGAGCCCCCTCAGGCTGAAGGTCACGAAAAATATCTTCTCCTCCGGCTTTTCGGTGTATGTAAGGATGGCGCTCCAGCACTGGTGGTTGTAATCGAGCGAGTACGAAGTCTCGAGGGATTTCGAGTCCTCGATGGAGAACCTCTTCAAGAAGTCGAGGTCGAGCGTGGACGAGAGATGTATCTTCGCCACGGCCTCGAGATAATTGGTGTCCGTGGTGACCGAGGCGCCGTCCGAGGCGGTGGTGGTGGAGCCGTTCTTTACGAACCTGTTGCTCAGGCTCAGGGTGTCGCCCCTCTTGTCCTTGAGCGAAACGCCGAAATCGTAGCTGTTGAAGTACCGGTAGTTGGGGTCGTATTTGGCCTTTCCGGTTATGGCGGCGTAGTCCGACGGCTTGAGCCTCAGCTCCGCCGTTACCTCGGAGAACGGCCGTCTCTTGTCCGTGTCCGAGGAGAGCTTTCTGGTGGCCTCGTTTATATTGAAGCTCTGGCTCAGGTCGAGGTAGAGGTAATCGATGTACTTTTTGGCGCCGTCCTGGAAGTACCTGCCCGTGACGATGGAGTTAAGTGAGTACGTAAAGCTGTTCGAGGCCGCGATATTGTCCACCGAGTCGAACTGCGGCAGGTCCGACTGCACGGCCTCTGGTATGTAGGAATAGGTAAGCTTGGGCCTTATGGTGTTCCTCAGTGCGTCCACCGGCCCAATGTCCGCCTTGAAAAACCGCACGAACGTCGTCGTCATATCCACCTTTGCCTCGTACAGGTACCTGTCGAAGTACCTGCCGAGCGGGTCCCCGTTGGCCATGTACAGGGTCGCCCTCGGGGTTATGGACGGCGTCAGGTCGAAATACCCCCCGGGGTTCAGCGGCAGAGAGACCCTGGGCTGCATATCGAGCCTCTGTCCGGTAATCCCCTCGGTCCGCGAGAAATTTATGTAAGAGGAGCCTAAAGAGAAATAGAAGGGTGAACCGAGTATCTTGCTGTCCGCCCCGTTGAAGGTTATCTCCGGGAGCTTCTGGAGGGTGGACGAGTCGTCCGCCGTAAGCAGGTTGTTAAAGACCCTCCACTGCGCCACAAGGCTGTATACGCTCCAGCTCTTGCTCAGGGATATGTTGCTCTCGATAGATTCGAGCGAGCGGTCGGTCCCCTTGCCGAAGTCGAGGAAGTACTCGTCGTCGCTTACGATGTTTATGTTCGCCCGCAGGTTGATGCCGTAGGGGAGCAGCTCGTTGTGGATGAGGCTGAACCGCCACCTGTTGTTGTCCGCGCTCTGGGGCCTTGAGAGGTTATCCACCGACTTGCGGAATTCCCGCACCCTGTCGATGTCGTTTTCACCGAAGTGATAGAAGTTCATCTCGCCGGAGCTTGTCCTGTTGCGGATGTACCTGAACTCCGCGCCCTCCCCGACGCCCCGCGCCCCGTCGAGGTCGAGGTAGAACGTCGCGTCCATGTTTTTCTCTATCGCCCAGAAAAAGGAGTTGTCAATGAAGGCGCCTTTGAGCCTCGAGAACCCGGGTTTGGGAGGCAGGAAGCCGCTCTGCCTCTCCCTTTTGACCGGGACCGAAAAATACGGGAAGTAGAAGACAGGCGCGTCTTTCACGTAGAACAGGCCGTGTTTACCGGTGAGGAATTCCCCGACGGTGACGTCGGCGTTGGGGGCGTAGAAGCGCCACGCGGGGCTCTCCGATTCCCCGCAGTCGCAGGTGGTGAAGGTGGCGTCCCTGGCCGTGTAGGTCTGAGGGCCGGTCTTTTTTATCGGGTCGCCTGTTATGTGTATGTTCTGGGCCTTGAAAAATAACCTTCCGTGCGGGATAACGGCGGTCTTTTCCTCTATGTCCATCTGCAGGGCCTCGCCCAGCAGCTGATTCCCGCCCTCGTCTATCACCATGACGCTGCCTGAGGCGGTGGCAACGCCCAAGTCCATATCGACCACGACGCTGTCGGCCATCAGGACGACCGCGCCCTGGGTTATCACCACCTTGCCGTTCGCGAAATAGGTGTCGGTCTCTTTATCGTAGGCTATGGTGTCGGCCGTGATGTCGATAGGCGTCTTGGACTTGAATATCTTCTTGGCCGGCTCCTTGGCCGCCTCTTTGGATAGGGCGTACGCGGGCCACAGGACGGAGAGCGCGAAGAGGCATATGGACAGTGTCTTTAAAAAACGCATTGTTTTCGGAGTGGATGCTTCTATGTTTTTAGTTTTTTAACGTTCTGAAGCCTGGGGTTTTAGACCAGGGGAGTGTGTATTTTTTCAGCGTTCTGAAACCACCGGGAGCTCTAACAGGCTGTTGAAAAAGTCCATCTACCGCGTTGTCATCGTCGCTCTGCTACGGCGTATGGACAAAATACGCCTCATTCCTCGCTCCTGGACGCCTCCCACGCCAAGTGGCGTGGGTCGGGAGCTTTTTGAACATGCATAGCGAGCGCCCAGCCCGCAGCTTGGCTAGCGGGGCTAAGCGAGCGAATCGGATATAGATACTTCCTTACATGTCGAAGATTCCCGCGGAAAAGCCGCGGGGAGCTTCAACAGCCTGAACGGACCGAGGGTTTTTCAACAACCTACTAAACCCCGGGGGGGTTCGTGGGCATGAAAACTCCGGCCTCAACCCGCGGCAAAGCGGCCCCGCGATGCGAAAGCGAAGAGAGAAAATTAGCACACAAGGGCCGTTTTTACAAGCATCCGTCCGTTCCGTCAAGGCCTTGGCCGGTTTCGGCGGTAGTTATTGATTCCAGACGAGGTATAAGATATTATAATACGTTATAAACCACAGGGACCCCATGCGCAACATACTTTCAAGCCTTACGCTAAAGACCAAGCTGCTCTTCATGATGGCTTCTCTCTGCTTTCTGTCCGTGACATCCCTTCTATTCCTCTACGGCACTGCCGAGAAGGACCTCATGGAGGAGGTCAGGAGGCACACCGAGGATATCTCAACCGCCATACAGATATCGATTGAGCAGATATCGATGTCTAACGAGGGGGCGTACCTCACCCAGCTCCGGGGCCTCACAAGGCTGAAGAAGAAGGGGATCAAGGAGATATCGGTCGTAAATAACGCCAGGGACGTCATCGCAAGCTCCAACCCGGCGCTTATCGGAAAGAAGCTCGCCGTCAAGGGCGAGAGCTTCAGGAACATCGGCAACGTGACCGAGTACACCACGACGGAGGGGGGGCAGAAGATATACGACATCCTCCTGCCCGTCGTCGTGGGCAAGGACCGGCTCGGGTACATCCACATATCCACCCAGTTCGACGACTTCGCCGCCGTGGCAAGGAGGAACCACCGCAACAGGCTTATCGCCACGTTAGCGATATTCTCCATAGGCATACTGGCCGCCATGTACCTCTCGAAAAAATACGCGGCCCCGGTGCTCAACATAGCCCAGGCCGCGCACAAGGTGGCCGGCGGGGACTTATCGGTCAGGCTTGAGGTCACGGGCGACGACGAGATAGGCAAGCTCACACAGAACTTCAACGACATGGTGAGGAAGCTCAACGACAACCGCGAACTCGAGTCCAGGCTCAAGGAGGCCGAGCACATGTCCAAGATAGGCACCCTCGCCTCCGGCATAGCGCATGAGGTCAGGAACCCGCTGAACTTCATAAACCTGTCCATAGACCACCTAAGGAGCGTCCATACCCCCGGGGACCCGGCGGCCAGGGAGACCTTCCTGTCCTCCATCGCCGGCATAAAGTCCGAGATAGAGAGGCTCGACGGCATGGTGAGTAACTTCCTGAACTTCGGCAGGCCGCTCCAGCTCGACCTCAAGAAGATCATGATCGAGCCGGTGATACAGGAGACGCTCGCGCTCGTGGCCGAGAGGTGCGCCGAGCAGAAGATAAAGGTGGAGTCGATGAACCTGAGCCCGTCGTCCTCGATAAACGCCGACTACAGGCACATAAAGACGTGCATCCTGAACATACTCCTCAACGCCATACAGGCGATGCCTGAGGGCGGCACGCTCAGGGTGGAGACGACCGTCCAGGCTGGGTTCGCGTCGGTCTGCGTTGAAGACACCGGCTGCGGTATAGAGCCCGAGGATATCACCAGGATATTCGAGCCGTACTTCACGACCAAGGACTTGGGGATAGGCCTCGGACTCCCCCTGACCAAAAGGATAATAGAGGAGCACGGCGGCAGGGTCGTTGTAAGGAGCGCCCCTGGCAAGGGCACGGCGGTGATAATCTATCTGCCGGTAAACCCCGCGAAAAGGCCGGAGGGCGTTGTAGAGGGGCTGAGAGTTTAGTTTTGTTAACGTTCCGGAACCCGCTTGGTTCCAAGGCCGGGTGGGTTCATTATCCGCATCTTCAACTGATTATCCGTGAGCGCAGGGGGGGGTATGGAGGCAACGGTACTTGTAGTAGACGATGAAAAGGGCCAGAGGGAAATACTCAAGGCCATATTGGAGAGCGAGGGGTATGACGTCGCCACGGCGGCCTGCGGCATGGACGCCATAGAGGCGATACAGAAGACGAGCTTCGACCTCGTGCTCTCCGACCTCAAGATGCCGGGGATGAGCGGACATGAGCTCCTGAAGCACATATTGAGGGAGAGGCCCAGCGTAAGCGTGGTCATAATAACGGCCCACGGCACCATAGACTCCGCCGTCGAATCGATAAGGGAGGGGGCCTTCGACTATCTCACGAAGCCGATAGACAGGGAGAAGCTCCTCATAATAACCAGAAAGGCCGTGGACAAGTCCCGGCTCATGAGTGAGAACCTCCTCCTTAAGCAGCAGCTCGAGAAGCGGTTCAGGGTCGAGGGCATAATAGGCAACGACAGCAAGATGAGGGATATCTTCAGGATGATGAAGAAGGTCTCCGGAAGCTCCGCCACCGTCTTGATATACGGGGAGAGCGGCACCGGCAAGGAGCTCATAGCCAGGGCCATCCATCACGCGAGCCCCAGGAGCCTCAAGCCATTTATGGCCATCAACTGCGCCGCCATACCCGAGAACCTCCTCGAGACCGAGCTCTTCGGGTACGAAAAAGGCGCCTTCACCGGCGCCTATGCGCGCAACACCGGGCTTTTCGAGGCCGCGGACGGCGGGACCATCTTCCTGGATGAGATAGGGGACATGAGCATGGTGCTTCAGGCCAAGCTCCTCCGGGTCCTGCAGGAGAGGGAGGTGCGCAGGGTGGGGGGGAGTTCCAGGATAAAGGTCAACGTGAGGATAATATCGGCCACCAACAAGGACCTCGACGCGGAGATAAAGAACGGCCGCTTCAGGGAGGACCTCTTCTACAGGCTCAACGTCATAGCCTTCAAGCTCCCGGCGCTCAGGGACAGGAAGACGGACATACCGGAGCTCGTGGCGTACTTCATAAGGCTTTACGCCGGGTCCTTCGGCAAGCAAATAAAGGGGATATCGGACGACGCCATGAACCTGCTCATGAACTACAACTGGCCCGGCAACGTGCGCCAGCTCGAGGCCGTCATAGAGAGGGCGGTATTGCTGAGCGACGCGGACGTGCTTGGGGAGGATTCTCTGCCCACTGAGATAATGACCAGCCCCATCATGCTCGGGAACTTCGACTTCGAACTGCCGGAGGAGGGCGTCTCGTTCGAGGACTTCGAGAGGGAGATGCTCGTCAAGGCCATGACCAAGGCCAACGGGGTGCTGGGCAAGGCCGCTAACCTTCTGGGGATGAGCTACAGGACGCTTCAG
This sequence comes from Deltaproteobacteria bacterium, assembly GCA_016235365.1. Taxonomy (GTDB): domain Bacteria; phylum Desulfobacterota; class GWC2-55-46; order GWC2-55-46; family GWC2-55-46; genus JACRLF01. The sequence continues at coordinate 19,472 of JACRLF010000017.1, forward strand.
TACCGCCTCAACAAGTTCGGCATAATCAAGGAGTCCTATACTGCACCAAAAGGTATAACCGCTAAACCAAAAGGTTCATAGCGCCCTGCCCGCGGATCCACCCCGGCCATAAGCGTCAGGATTTCCGATGCTTTGCCTGCCCCGCCATTTGGCATATATAATGCATTTAAAAATACATGGCGCATTCTGCGCGCAGGTCGAGGATAGGGGGATCGAAGCTCCCCTGAGCAAGCCGCGGGCTTGCACGCTATCCAGGCATTTTGAAACAGTTGATATATGCTGTTGAAAATGTTATAAGGGCTTGGCTGTTTTTTTTGATCAGGACATTCTGTCCGGCATCGCTTTCAAAGGCTTCAACGCAAGGCTTCGGACTCAACAGGTCGCGAAGGAACTTTAAAAGGGTGCCTCTAAAAATTAGCTATTTTTTCTGAGGTCGAGGCGGGGTGAGTGAAACCTCTTAGGACTCAAGACCCAAGGGGTTTCAGAACGCTAAAATAAAAAAGCGGAGCATATATGCTGATATGTGAGCATTTTTATTTTCGCCCTAACAAAGAGATCGGGAAAAAGAGCAATTTTTAGAGGTACCCAAAAATAAAAAGGAGATAAGAGATGAGGAAGATAGGTTTATTGAGCCTGGCACTCGCGGCGCTGCTTTTCGTGTCAGGCTGCGGCCAGCAGCTCAAGCAGGAGAACGAGCAGCTCAAGGGCCAGGTGTCGACACTTACCGAGGAGAACAACAACCTGAAGAACCAGGTCGCCACCCTTCAGAAGGATAGCGAGGACCTCAAGTCCCGTGTGGCCAGCCTGACCGCTGAAAGGGACGCCGCAAAGTTAGAGCTCGAGGCGAAGTCAAAGCCAAAGCCAAAGGCCGCCGCGAAGCCCGCGAAAGCAAAAAAGAAGAAGAAGTAAGATTAAGGGTGCATCCTCTTCATTATTTGCCCGCGGAGTGGACCACACTCTGCGGGTTTTTTCGTTGCGGGCTCTCTGTCCACGGGTAGCCGCAGCCCACGGGTATAGTTTTCAGTTGACACAAATCGGATGTTTTAATAAAATAAAAGTCTTATAAATCCATTGTTTGCCATCGACGCCTTTCTCTCCCCATCAGTGACGGTTATCTTCGCTCTGTACGTGCAATATTCCCTGCGGTTCCATTCCCGGCATACGGGACGTCCGCAAGCAAAGGCAGGGCCGTTTGGCTTCTTGCCCGGCCTATCTATCCACACTATAACGCGACGCGCACCCCCGGTAACGGATACCGTTTCCGCGCTCAAAGCTGGCGTTAAGGGCGTAAAGTCACATATTTTCAAGCCGGGATATAGTATGATTATACTGGGGGTAACATGCTTTGAGGATGAGGGGGGCCGCCGGGTGATGAGCGGAGCAGGGCGGGGTCCGCGTCTTAAAACGATTGAGTCTATCTGAAACGGGGCATTTACGCCGTGGGCTTAAGAGAAGACATAGATGTACTCGACGCGAAGGTCGCCAGGCTTAAGGTCGAGTACGAGCAGTACTTCCTGAGGGTGATCAAGAGGGAGCCTCTGCCCCTTAGGGAAGAGATCGACAGGATGGTGCTCCTCTACAGCAACCAGAACATCACGAACACATCCCTTAAATTCAGGTTCAACAGCATCATCTCCAGATACAATTCATACAAGCAGTACTGGACGCGGGTCTTGAGGGCGATAGAGGATGGGACCTACTGGCGCAAGGCCGAGGGCGGCTTTGAGGGCGCCGCCGCCATGCCGGTAAAGGAGCCTGTGGGCGCGCCCGTGCGGGAGGGCTCCCCCGCGGCCCGGCACACGCCCGACGGCGAGATAAGCGACGTCTACACGAAGTACATAGAGGCGCGCAAGGCCTGCAACGAGCCCATTGACGGCATTAGCTACGACATGATAGCAAGGACCATAGAGCAGCACAGGCAGAAGATAGAGAGCCAATACAAGACAAAAGACCTTGAGCTCAAGGTCTACATCAAGGACAACAAGGCGAGACTGGCGATATCACCGAGGAAGAAGTGAACGGGTGAGGGGTCAGGAGGAAACTCCTGACCGCGCAGGAAAAATCATTTCATCGAAAAGATAAAGTTAAGGTGCCCTGAACGATATTTGCGTTTACAGCCGGTCTCCCGGTTAAGGCACTTGAGAGTTTACATCATCACCTCCTTTTGCTCCACAGGATTTTCATAAACACTCTGCTGATAGAGTTCCATGCCGTCTAAAAAGGTCTGCATCGGGGTGCGCCCCCGGCAGTACCGGCCCTGGTTGGTGCGTTCGGCGTTGTACCATGCCATAAAGGCGTCGAGATCGGCC
>JACRLF010000139.1 GCA_016235365.1 Deltaproteobacteria bacterium
ATATCGTCTCCGGGGAGCCGGTTTTCAGTTCCACGGACAAGTATGACTCCGGCACCGGCTGGCCAAGCTTCGTCAGGCCCCTTGCGCCTCAGAATATCATGGAAAAGGAGGACCGCGGCTTCTTTGCCAGCAGGACGGAGGTAAGAAGCCGTCACGGGGACTCGCACCTGGGGCATGTGTTCAACGACGGCCCCGCGCCCACAGGGCTTCGGTACTGCATAAATTCAGCCGCCTTGAGGTTTATACCGAAGGAGGCCCTTGAAAAAGAAGGGTACGGGGAATTTACAAAGCTCTTTAATAAATAGCCGGCCGCTCCGTGGCGGGGCGTCGTGAAGGGTTAGGGGCAACTCGAACGATGCGCTTCGTTCCTCAGCACGGTAGGATGGGTTGAGCGAAGCGAAGCCCATCGTTCATCCAGCCTTCATTTTCCCCCTCCCACCACCACCCTCAGAAACTCCCCGGTGTAGGAGCCTTTGGTTGCGGCGACCTCCTCAGGCGTGCCCGTGGCTATGACCATGCCCCCGGCGTCCCCGCCTTCGGGGCCGAGGTCGATTATATGGTCGGCGGATTTTATGACGTCGAGGTTGTGCTCTATGATGACGATGGTGTTGCCAGCGTCCCGCAGGCTCATGAGCACGTCGAGGAGCCTCTGTATGTCGGCGAAGTGTAGTCCGGTCGTCGGCTCGTCGAGTATGTAGATGGTCTTGCCTGTGGCCCTCTTGGACAGTTCCCTCGAAAGCTTTATCCTCTGGGCCTCCCCGCCCGAAAGCGTCGTTGATGACTGCCCGAGCTTTATGTAGCCCAGACCCACGTCGTTGAGCGTCTTGAGCTTCTCCCTCACCTGCGGGATATTCTCGAAAAAGCCGAGGGCCTCTGTCACGGACATATCGAGGCACTCGGCAATGTTCCTGCCCCTGTAGCGCACCTCAAGGGTCTCCCTGTTGTACCTCTTCCCCCTGCACGCGTCGCACGTGACGTAGACGTCCGGGAGGAAGTGCATCTCCACCTTTATAAGCCCGTCCCCCTTGCATGATTCGCACCTCCCCCCCTTCACGTTGAAGCTGAACCTGCCGGGGCCGTACCCCCTCACCTTGGCCTCCGGCAGTTCGCTGAACAGCTCCCTCACGGGGCTGAAGACCCCTGTGTACGTTGCCGGGTTGGAGCGCGGGGTCCTGCCTATGGGGGACTGGTCTATGTCTATCACCTTGTCGATAAACTCGAGGCCGCGGATGGAGTCGATCGCGCCAGCCTTCAGTTTGGAGCCGTAGAGCTTTCTGGCGAGGTTCTTGTAAAGGGTGTCAACCACAAGGGTACTCTTGCCGGAGCCCGATACGCCGGTGACGCACGTTATGAGGCCGATGGGGATGTCGATACTCAGGTCTTTCAGGTTATTCTCCCTGAGCCCTTTCAAGGATAGCCGCCTTCCGTCCGGTCTCCTCCGTTCCAGCGGCACCGCTATGGCGAGCTCTCCGGATAGGTATTTGCCGGTGAGCGACCTTTCGTTTCTTATGATGTCTTCTACGACGCCTTTGGCCACCACCTCCCCGCCGTGGGCGCCCGCGCCAGGGCCCATGTCTATGACATAGTCGGACTCCCGCATCGTATCCTCGTCGTGCTCGACTACAAGGACGGTATTGCCCATGTCCCGCAACCTCTTCAGCGCCGCAAGGAGCCTCCTGTTGTCCCTCTGATGGAGCCCGATGGACGGCTCGTCGAGTATGTAGAGCACCCCGACGAGGCTCGAGCCTATCTGTGTGGCGAGCCTTATCCTCTGCCCCTCGCCGCCCGAAAGGGTGGACGCCGCGCGGTCTAAAGATATGTAGTCGAGCCCGACGTTTGAGAGGAACGCAAGCCTCTCGCCGACCTCCTTGAGCACCCTTCTGGCTATCTCCTGCCTCTGCGGCGCGAGCTTGAGCCTCTTGAAGAAATCGAGCGCGTCCTTTATCGACATGCCGACGACGTCATGGATGGACCTGCCGCCCACCTTGATGAAGAGCGCCTCTTTCTTGAGCCTCGACCCGTTGCACGAAGGGCACGGCTGGGAGTTCATGAACCTCTCAAGGTCCGTCCTCACGTCCTCGGACTCAGTCTCGCGGTATCTCCTCTCCAGGTTGTTCAAGACACCCTCGAACGGCTGCGTGTACGTATAACTGCTCTTCTCGCCCGCGTGGCGGAACTCCATCTCCTCGCCGCCTGAGCCGTTGAGGATGACCTCTTTTATCCTGACGGAGAGCTTCTTGAAGGGCGTAATGACGCTGAAGCCGTAATGGCGGGAGAGGCTTTCAAGGATATTCAGGTACCATGCGGCGGCCTTCTTGCCTCCGGAGGCCCCCCAGGGTGCTATCGCCCCCCCGGCGAGGGATAGCGCGGGGTCCGGCACGACAAGCTCGTGGTCGAAGTAGTACTTCTCGCCGAGGCCCTTGCACTCCGCGCAGGCGCCGTACGGACTGTTGAATGAAAATGTCGTGGGGCTTATCTCCGGGTAGCTTATGCCGCACTCGGCGCAGGAGAGCTTCTCGTTGAAGAGGATATCCTTGCCGTTGGCGTCAACCTTGACGAGCCCGTTTGAGAGGCGCGCGGCCACCTCAAGGGAGTCCGAGAGCCTCCGCAAGATGCCCTCTTTCAGGATCAGCCTGTCTACCACGACGTCTATGTAATGCTTTTTCCTCTTATCGAGGCCCGCCACCCCCTCAAGGTCCATCATCTCCCCGTTTATCCTGACCTTGGTGTAGCCTTCCTTCCTCAGGGCCTCAAGCTCCTTTTTGTACTCACCCTTCCTCCCCCGGACGATCGGGGAGAGCAGTATCACCCGCGTCCCGTCCGGGTGCCGGGTTATCCTGTCGGCCATCTGCTCGATGGTCTGCGAGGTTATGGGCCTGCCGCAGCCGTAGCAGTACGGCTCCCCGGCCCTGGCGTAGAGGAGCCTCAGGTAGTCATAGACCTCTGTCACGGTCCCCACCGTTGAGCGGGGGTTTTTTGAAGTGGTCTTCTGCTCGATGGATATGGCGGGGGAGAGCCCCTCTATGCTCTCCACGTCCGGCTTGTCCATCTGTTCGAGGAACTGCCTGGCGTAGGCGGAGAGGCTCTCCACGTACCTCCTCTGCCCCTCGGCGTAGATGGTGTCGAAGGCGAGGGAGGATTTGCCCGAGCCCGAAACCCCGGTGATGGTGACGAGCCTGTCCCTCGGTATCTCAAGGTCGATGGACTTGAGGTTGTGGACCCTTGCGCCTTTGATTATTATTTTATCCATAAAAAATCGAAGATGCATCCATTTTCAACAAGCATAGCGAGTGGGATTCCCCGTAGCTTGCTGCGGGGAGGAGCGAGCGAATTACAAACGATAAATTCCTTACTTGAAAATTCTCCGCAGCTTGCTGCGGAGAATTTTAACTCAGCCCCTTTGCTTCTTCCCGGCCCGTGCCATCTCCACGGCCATCTCGATGGCCGCTATGAGGCTGTCGGGGTTTGCGACCCCCTTCCACGCTATGTCGTATGCGGTGCCGTGGTCCACCGAGGTGCGTATTATGGGGAGGCCCAGGGTCGCGTTCACGCCGTCTTCGAAGTGCAGGAGCTTTAGCGGGCCGAGCCCCTGGTCATGGTACATGCAGACGACGCAGTCGAACTCCTTTTTCCTGACCGCCCTGTAGAATACGGTATCCGGCGGCAGGGGCCCGACGGCGTCTATCCCAAGGGCGCGCGCCCGTTTGATGGCCGGGGCTATGGCCTTTTTCTCCTCGTCCCCGAACATGCCGGCCTCCCCTGCGTGCGGGTTCAACCCGGCCACGGCTATCCTCGGCCTCTTGAAGCCGTACTTTTTAAAGGCCGCGTCGGTTATCTTTATGGTCTTGAGGACCGAGGCGCTCGTCACGAGGCGCGGCACGTCCTTCAAGGCCGCGTGTATGGTCACAAGGACGACCTTGAGGCCCACCCCTCCGAGCATCATGCAAAAGTCCTTTGTGCCGGTGAGGTGGGCTATGAACTCGGTGTGCCCGGGAAAGCCGAACCCGGCGAGTTTCGCCGCCTCCTTGCTTATAGGCCCGGTCACTATGGCCGCGGCCTCTCCGTCCTGGGCCATGCTGACGGCTTCATCTATATAAGATATCATGGCGCGCGAGGATTCCATGGTCGGCCTTCCGGGCCTGAGCCGCTTCACATCGATCGAGGATACGCCCTTTACCTCAGCGTCATTAAGAGGCTTCAGCCTTAGTTTCCTTGCGATGAGACCGAGTACGCCCCTGTCGCCTATGACCACGGGAGAGCAGATGCGCCTGACGCGGCTATTATCGAGCGCCTTTAAGACTATCTCAGGGCCTACCCCGGCAGGGTCTCCCATTGTGATGGCTATGGTGGGTTTTTTTGCCATGATGGATCGAAGAATCTCTTTTCAATTGATGTCTCATAAATCAGGAGGCCACGGGATTCTTCGTCGCTTCGCTCCTCTGAATGACAACTTTGAGGACTTTTTCAGCAGCCTGTTACATCCTTATCTCCACGTTGGCATACTTCTTCACCTCGCTCAGCCAGAAGTTGAACCTCCCGTCCATTATCTTCTTATACAGCCTGTCGTGTATCTGCGCCTTTATCTCCTCCATCGGCCTGGGCGCCGGGGGGATGGACTCAACGAGCTGGATCAGGTACGTCCCGTCAGGCGTCTGGATCGGGGGACTCACCATGCCGGGCTTCAACTTCGAGGCCGCCGCCTCTATCGACCTGTTCATCTCGCCGGACTTCATTACGCCCATCTCCCCGCCGTTTGCGGCCTCATGCCCTTCGGAGTATCGCCTGGCAAGCTCCTTAAAGCCCTCGCCCCTGGCAATGCCTTCGGTTACGGCCTTGAGTCTGCCCTTCGAGGATTCGCCGTTTGACACATATATCATATTAAGCCTGTAGGAGGCCGGGCCGTAGAACTCATCGAACCTCTGCCTGTAGTAGTCCTCTATGTCCACATCCTCTATAGATATCTTGGAGCGGAACTCCTTGTTTATGAACTTGACCTGCCTTATCTGCTCCTTGAGCTGCTCCCTGTACTCCTTGTACGTAAGGCCGCTGCGGGCGAGGGCCAGCATGAGCCCCTCGTGCGTCATATTGTTGTTCTGCCTCTTTATGTCGTCTATGGCGTTGTCTATCTCCCTCTCGCTCACCTCTATGCCGGCCTTGTCAGAGGCCTGCTTTACGAGCTTCTGCTCTATGAGGCCGTCGAGGACCAGGGACTTGGCCTCGGCGGTCTTCTTCGCGTCCCCCCTGTCAGCCGCCGGTATCTTTTCGAGGGCCAGCGCCGTGGCGGCGTTGAGCTCCGAGAGGGTTATGACGCTGTTGTTGATTATGGCGACTATCCTGTCCACCACCTCCGCGTCTGAAACGGAGGGCGCGGCCAGACAGAGCAGAGCGACGGAGAATATGAATAAACGGGGCAGAGCCCTGAAACCTATCCCGGTGAAATAGCGGCAGACTGTCACAGCAGGTCCTCCCTTACGGTTATCTTGGTATTCTTTTTCAATGACTTTATCCAGGCGGAGAGCTCCTCATCCTCTCTTTCGGAGCGGAGCCTCTCCATTATCCTAACCTTGACCTCTTCGAACCCGAGCCTGCGGCCGCTCCTCCTGCCTTCGAGCATGAATATGTGGTAGCCGTATTCGGTCTTGACCACCCGGCTTATCTCGCCGGTCTTCAACTTGAATACCGCGTCCTCGAACTCCTTTGGCATATCCCCTCTCGCGAAGTAGCCGAGGTCCCCGCCGTTCTTGCGCTCGGGGCTTAAGGAGACTTCCCCTGCCACGGCCGCGAAGTTTTTGGCGTTGAGCCTTTTTCTTATCTTCCCCGCCTCATCCTCCGAAGCGACCACTATCATCCTGGCGTGCGCCTGCTCCTGCACGTCATAGTCTTCTATATGCCTTAGGTAATACTCCCTTGCGTCCTTCTCTGTCACGGACTGGCCGGCCTTCCTGCCGATGAGCTGGTCGACGGTCTTTTTTATGAGGAGCTTTCTCCTTATCTCTTCCTTCCAGTTATCTATACTGCCGTACCTCTCCTCCACCGCCTCCTTGAAGGTTTCGTCCCCGTACTCCTTTTTAAGGCCCTCCACCTCCTGCGAAAGCTCCCTAACGTCTACGGTTATCCCGGCCCGCCCGGCCTCGGCGATCATGAGCTCTTCCTCTATAAGCTGGTTGATAAGCTCTTTTTTCAGCTCCGATATCTCCTCCTGAGTCCCCTGCTGTCCGGGGGGCATGAGCCTTTTGAGGGCGTCACTGTACTGGCGGACCGTTATGGGGCGGTCTCCCACCCGTGCCACAGTATCCTGCCCGCCAGTTTTCTTGCATCCGTTTGCGCCGAATACGCCGACGGCGAGCATAAGCAAGAGGGACGCCTTCAGCCCCGCCTTCGACGCGGCACATCCCTTAATGAACCTCCCCGAAGGAAAATCGGTTTTATCCACGTGTGGCAAGTCACGGGGAATCATACCCGAAGGAAACATTAAAACCCCTCTTCCTGATGGTATCCGCCTGAGCGCATCCCGCCATGAAAACCCTGGCCCGCCCCGCCTGCCGGCGTAAAAAACCCTTATTTTAAGCACTATTAACTATAACATCCAAGCGCGAGCTCTTTCAATATATATCTTGCCTCCTCTATCGGGGAAGCGCCCTCTTCCATGGACGCTATGAACCTCGAATCCGGCGTTATCCTGTACTTCTTCGGCTCTTTTTTGAAAAATAGCAAGGCCCTCTCCGCAACACCGTTGCCGGGGCCGCTTCCGTCGGCGACGCCGAACGTTATAAAAAGCCTGTTCCCCTTTTGCGTCAGCTCCCTCGCCCTTATCCGCTTCAGCAGGAGCTTGAGCTCCACCGTGCCCGCGAGGTTATTTACGAGGGCCGGGGGGTCGCCGTAGCGGTCGGCAAGCTCGTCGGTTATCGAGACGAGCTCGTCCCCCGAACGGACGGAAGCGAGCCTCTTGTAGAACGAGAGCCTGTGCCTCGTGTCCGGCACATAGTCCTCGGGTATGTACTGAGAGACCCTCAGGTTTATCTCCGGCTCCGCCTCTTCCGGTATTTCCGCGCCCTTTATCTCATTGACGGCGTCCTCGAGGAGCTGCGCGTAGAGGTCGAACCCGACCTCTGCTATCTGGCCCGACTGCGCGGAGCCGAGGAGCTCTCCGGCGCCCCTTATCTCGAGGTCGTAGGTGGCCACCTTGAACCCGGAGCCCGGCTCGCAGAGCTCCTGGATGACCTCTATCCGTTTTCTCGCGTCGTCGGTAAGTTCGCCCATCGGCGGGCATATGAAGTAGGCGTAGGCCCTGTGCCTGCTCCTGCCCACCCTTCCCCTCAGCTGGTAGAGGTCTGCCAGGCCGAACCTGTCCGCCCTGTTTATTATTATGGTGTTGGCCGAAGGGATGTCGAGCCCGGACTCCACTATGGCGGTGGACAGGAGTATGTCGTACTCCCTGTTCACGAAGCCGAGCATCTTTTTCTCAAGCTCGCCTTCGCGCATCCGCCCGTGCGCTACCGCGACCCTGGCGTGCGGGACTATCCTTCTCAAGACCTCTTCCGCCTTGCCCATGGACTCTATCCTGTTGTGGACGAAGAAGACCTGCCCGCCCCTGTGCAACTCCCTTTCAATGGCCTCGGCTATGACGGTTTCATCGAACCTTATGACGGACGTCTTTACCGCGAGCCTGTCCTCGGGCGGGGTGTTTATTATGCTCAGCTCCCTTATGGACGCAAGCGACATGTGGAGCGTCCTGGGGATGGGCGTGGCGGTCAGCGTAAGGACGTCCACCCTCTTCCTCATCTGCTTGAACCTCTCCTTGTGCGCCACGCCGAACCTGTGCTCCTCGTCTATGACGATGAGCCCGAGGTCCTTGAACTCGATGTCTTTCTGAAGGAGCCTGTGCGTCCCGATAACGATATCGACAAGGCCCTTTGCGACCCTGTCCACGACGTCTTTCTGCTCCTTTTTGGACTTGAACCTGCTCAACACCTCGACCACCACCGGATACGGCGCGAGCCTTTTGCAAAACGTCCTGAAGTGCTGCTGGGCCAATACAGTGGTGGGCACGAGCACGGCCACCTGCTTTTTATCGAGCACCGCCTTGAACGCGGCCCTTATGGCGACCTCGGTCTTCCCGTAGCCGACGTCCCCGCAGATGAGCCTGTCCATGGGCCTGGGCTCCTCCATGTCCTTGAGGCACTCCTCTATCGCGCGCGCCTGGTCCGGGGTCTCCTCGTACTCGAACCCGGCCTCGAACTCGGAAAACGTCCTGTCCGGCGGGGAGAACGCGAAGCCCGAGGCCACCTCCCGCTCGGCGTAGAGCTTGAGGAGCTCCCCGGCGAGCTTTTCCACGGCCTGCTTTACCCGCCTCTTCTTCCTCTCCCATCCAGGCCCCCCGAGCCTGTCAAGCTCGGGGCCTTCGCCCTCGACCCCGTGGTACTTGCTTACGAGGTCCATCCTCAGGACCGGGAGATAGAGCTTGTCGCCGTCCCTGTATTCCATAAGCAGGAACTCGTTGTCCACGCCGTCGACGCCGAGCCTCTTTAGCCCCCTGTACAGCCCCACGCCGTGCATGGAGTGGACGATGAAATCGCCGGGGGATAGGTCCTGGAGCTGGGCGACGAACGCCTCGAGCTTCCTCGACGGAGGCGCCCGCCTGTTCACCCTCTCACCGAAGACCTCCTCTTCTGATACCACGGCCACGGCCTCGCCTGGGAGCCTGAACCCGGTCTGTAGCGACCCTATGGCTATGGAGAACCCCGGCGCGGCGCCGCCGATTATCTCAGTGGCCGTTATGACCGGAGGATTCAGGCCGTATCCCGATAGTATCTCCCTCGTCCTTTCGGCCTGCGCCCTGTTGTGCGCGGTCAGGTACGTCCTTACCCCGGCGTCAGTCCACTCCTTCACCCTGCCGACGAGCGGGGCGAGGAGCTCTTCGCCTTTCTGCAAGGAGACCTCCTGCCTTATATCCATGTTCGATGCCGAGGGTATCTCCATCCACGCGCTGCGCAAGGACTCGATATTGAGGACGGGGTGAGTTTTCAGGGCCGAGAGCGTCTCTTCCCGGCTCAGATAGAGCTCCTCGGGCGCTGCGTGGAACTCCTTTTTCTCTACAAGACGCGCGGCCGCGTCCTTAACCTCGCGGGCGAAGCCTGCTATCCGGTCTTCTACAAGCTCCGGGTCGATGACCGCTACGACGGCGCCGCTTCTCAGGTAGTCGAATACGGTATCGAGCCTTTCGTAGAGGAGCGGCAGGAGCGCGTCAAGACCGGCATAGCCCACTCCCGACCTTATCTTCTCGGAGAGCGGCTCCCACGCCTCCCTTTTAAGGCCGAGGGAGTCGGCCCTCTCTATGAGCCTCTCCCGCGCATTGAACCTGCCGTCCCTTACGACCGCGGCCTCGCGCGCCGGGAGTATCCGCGCCTCCTCAAGCTCCTTCAATGACCTCTGCGTGGATACGTCGAAGCCCCTGATAGATTCCACCTCGTCGCCGAAGAACTCTATCCTCAGGGGTGCGTCGTGCATCGGCGCGAATATATCGAGTATCCCTCCCCTTAAGGATATCTCGCCGCGCTCCTCCACCATAGACATCCTCGAATACCCTATGTCCTGGAGCCTTGATACGAGCCCCTCCATCGGGAGCTCGCCCCCCTTTTTGATGTCGATGACCCTCTCTCCGAGCCCGGAGGCCGGCATCACGCGCTGCATCAGGTTGTCGGCCGAGCTTACGGTAATGAAGGGGGTTTGGACGGTGAGGCTGAAGAGCACCCTCATCCTTTCGGCCTGTATCTCCTGGTGGGCCTGCTCAAGCTCAAAGGGGAGGACTTCGGTGGACGGATAGAAGAGTACCCTGTCGGCGCCGAGGAAGAACTTGAGGTCTGAGGCAAAGCCCTCGGCGGCCTCCTGCGTGGGGAGCACCGCGAGGACGGGCCTGTCATGACACTTGAATAACGTCGCAAGGAAAAAGGCCTTCGCGGAGCCGTAGAGCCCGCCGAGGCTCAACTCCGCGCCGTCCTTGAGCTTGACGGCGTCGGAGGCGGCCTGGCGTATGGAGCATATCCTGTTCTCTATTTCCGGCATATTACATTTCTTTAATGAACATGCATAGCGAGCGAATAGAAAAAGTAATCGCGGCATACGCCGCAACAGATGAACCCCAAGAGGATTGAAAACCCGGGGGTCTCGGAACGCTAAAGACCCCCAGAGGATTGAAAGCCCAGGGGGTTTCGTAATGCTAAAGACCGTATTGCGATGGGTCTATCTCTCGTCAGCAAGGGATTATATCACAAACAGCGTGGGTGAAAAAAGGCTTTTGGCACGCACGCAGAAGGGTTGAGGTACATGGGGGACGGCCGCGGAGCGACGGGGTTTCTTTTCACCGAGTCTTGGCGATTCAGCGGAAAGCGAGATATTGACATACGGGTCTTTGTAAGGATAATATGGCGGAGGTTGTTTCAAAAAATTAGGTGATTGTAAAAGATCTGACACCAATTTAGAATGGTGTCATGGATCTAAAATCATTTGAAACCCTTATAAAGACTGAGAATTCCGCGAGGCTCTTCCTCGCAAAGTTGTGTTGGAAAAACAGCCGTCGTTTTTGCAC
>JACRLF010000140.1 GCA_016235365.1 Deltaproteobacteria bacterium
CCACCGAGCGGCAAGGTACTCTCCGGCGGCGTAGACTCCAACGCCCTCCACAAACCGAAGAGGTTCTTCGGCGCGGCAAGGAACATAGAGGAGGGCGGGAGCCTCACCATCATGGCCACGGCCCTCATAGACACCGGCAGCGGGATGGACGAGGTCATTTTCGAAGAGTTCAAGGGCACCGGCAACATGGAGATAGTCCTTGACAGGAAGCTCTCCGAGAGGAGGATATTCCCGGCCATCGACCTCAACAAATCCGGTACGAGGAAAGAGGAGCTTCTGCTCCCCAAAGAGGCGCTCAACCGCATCTGGATACTAAGGAAGGTGCTCCAGCCCCTCAACCCCATAGAGTCCATGGAGTTCCTCCTCGACAAGATCCAGCACACCCCGTCGAACAAGGACTTCCTCGTATCCATGAGCAAGTAGGGCGCGTTTTTTGCGGCCATTTGCCGTTCCAAGGATATAAAAGGCCGCATGACCGATGGGCACACAGGACGCGCTTCCATGCCCTCCAGGGCAACGTGCTCCAGCGCGTTGCCGCGGCTCCGCGCCCCGCATATACCGCCGTCCGCAACGCGCTCCGTGTGAGTCCGGGTGCGCTGGCCTCCAAACGGCCGGCCACACCCCCGTTGCCCGCAGCGTCCCTCCCAACCCGGCCGCTTTTTCCCTGAAAACGGACATTATCACTTTGCGGCGCAGGTCCGTTTTTTCCCCTTGCACATTGCATCCATAGTTGATATTATTAACAATTCATGCTTTCGCGTCCGGGCGCGGGCGTGTCAAGTCAAGAAACAGCATATTTCAGGAGGACGTGTACGATGAAGGAAGGAATCCATCCCGATTACCAGGGCGCCAAGGTCCACTGCGTCTGCGGAAACGTAATAATGACCCGCTCCACGAAAAAGGACCTGGCGGTGGAGATCTGCTCAAGCTGCCACCCGTTCTTTACCGGCGAGCAGAAGTTCATGGACGCCGCGGGCAAGATAGAAAAGTTCAATGCCAAATACCGCAGGAACAAGGGAGCCTGATCTCCGGAGGGGGCTTGATTTGCTGGTAACTCTCCTCAATTTTACCCCTGACCCTGAAAAGACCGTGGCGTTGTCCGCAAGGCTGTGCTACTCGGACTCCTCTATAGCAGAGCTTGAGGACAAGGTGGCGGGAATTTCTTACGAAAAATTCCTCGGCAAGATACTCAAGATGGGCCACCTCTCCGTCCTTGAACACGCCTCTTTCACCTTCGGGATAGAGGGGATATCCAGGGCCGCCTCTCACCAGCTCGTCCGCCACCGGCTGGCGTCTTATTCACAGCAGAGCCAGAGGTACGTGGCGGCGTCAAGGCCCGATTACGTCATGCCGCCCTCCATAGAAAAGGACCCGGCCAAGAAAAAGAGCTTTGAAAAGGCGGTAAGGGGCCTCTACAAGCTCTACGGCGGGCTTGTGGATGAAGGCGTCCCGGCTGAAGACGCCAGGTACCTGCTCCCGAACGCCGCGTGCACCAAGATCATAGTGACGATGAACGCGCGCGAGCTCATACACTTCTTCAGGCTCCGCTGCTGCGAAAGGGCCCAGTGGGAGATACGCGACATGGCCACCCGGATGCTGAAGACGGTTAGGGGGGCGGCCCCGTTCATCTTCAAGGACTGCGGCCCGGCGTGCGTGACCGGGCCGTGCAGCGAGGGGGAGATGACGTGCGGAAGGCCGAAAGAGATAAGGGCGCGGTTCAAGGGCCTGTAAGCCGTTGCGGAGAACCGCCGCCGGCCTTAAAAAATCCATCATGGACAACAGCCGCCTGAACAGTACCGCGGACTGCGGCATTTAACGTATGATACAGGGCAGACTCGAAGAGGTAGAGAAGCGGTATGAGGAGCTCTCCGAGCTTCTGGCGAGGCCGGAGGTCACCGGAGACAAGGACCTCTACCAGAAGTACGCCAGGGAGCACTCGGCGCTCGACGGCATAGTGGAGGCCTACAGGGCGCTTAAAAGGGTGGACAGGGACCTCTCGGAGAACAGGCTCATCATCGAGGGCAAGGACGAGATGCTGAGGGAGCTTGCCAAGGAGGAGATCCCGCAGCTCCAGAAAAAGAAGGACGAGCTTGTCGCGAGCCTCAGGGTAATGCTCCTGCCCAAAGACCCCAACGACGACAAGAACGTCATGCTCGAGATAAGGGGCGGGGCCGGGGGGGAGGAGTCCTCGCTCTTCGCCGCCGAGCTTTTCAGGATGTACTCGAGGTACGCCGAGACGATGGGCTGGAAGGTCGAGGTCCTGAGCTCCAACCCCACCGGGTTGAACGGCCTCAAGGAAGTGATAGCGATGATGGAGGGCAAGGGCGCCTACTCCAGGTTCAAGTACGAGAGCGGCGTCCACCGCGTCCAGAGGGTCCCGGAGACCGAGGCCTCCGGCAGGCGCCACACATCCACCGTCACCGTGGCCGTGATGCCGGAGGCCGAAGAGGTCGAGGTGGATCTGAGGATGGAGGATATACGGGTTGACACCTACAGGTCGGGCGGCCACGGGGGCCAGAACGTGAACAAGGTCGAGACCGCCGTGAGGATGACCCACATCCCCACGGGCATAGTCGCGGCGTGCCAGGAAGAGAAGAGCCAGCACAAGAACCGCGATAAGGCATACAGGATGCTCCTGTCCAAGATCCTCGACATGAAGACCCGGGAGCAGCAGAAGAAGATATCCCAGGACAGGAAGACCCAGGTCGGCACCGGCGACAGGTCTGAGAAGATACGGACTTACAACTTCCCGCAGAACCGCGTGACCGACCACAGGATAGGGCTTACGCTCCACAGGCTCAACGAGGTCATGGAAGGCGACCTCACGGAGCTTACCGACAATCTAATCGCCTACTACCAGACAGAGGCCCTTAAGAGCTCTGAAGAGACGGCGAACGCATAAGCGCGCCGAGCCCGCGTTAAAGGAATGGACAAGATAATCATCGAGGGCGGGAACCGCCTCATAGGGGAGGTCGAGGTAAGCGGGGCCAAAAACGCCGTGCTGCCGCTCATGGCCGCCTCCCTTCTCGTGGAGGACTGGAACACGATAACGAACGTGCCGAGGCTCAAGGACATCGAGACGTTCAAGGTCCTCCTCGGCCACCTCGGCTCCGAGATAATACACGACCCGGAGAGCGGGGTGCTGAAGATACGCACCCGGAGCGTCAAGACGCCGGAGGCCCCGTACGACCTGGTAAAGACCATGAGGGCCTCGATCCTGGTACTCGGCCCCCTGGTGTCGAGGTTCAAGGTGGCGCGGGTCTCCCTCCCCGGCGGCTGCGCCATAGGGGCGCGCCCGGTGGACCTGCATATCAAGGGCCTGAAAAAGATGGGCGCCGATATACGGATAGACCACGGCTACGTCACCGTGAGGGCGGAGAGGCTCAAGGGCGCGAAGATATACCTCGATACTACGACCGTCACCGGCACGGAGAACCTGATGCTCGCGGCCGTGCACGCCGACGGCGCCACCGTGATAGAGAACGCGGCCCTGGAGCCGGAGGTCGTATGCCTCGCGGACGCGCTCAACAGGATGGGCGCGCGCATCAGGGGCGCCGGCACCGACACCATAAGGATAGACGGGGTGACTGAGCTCAAACCCGTGGAGGTCAGGGTCATCCCCGACAGGATAGAGGCCGGCACGTTCATGGTGGCGGCCGCCATGACAAAGGGCAACGTCTTCATCAAGGACTGCCCGTACAACCACCTCGACTCCCTGAACATGAAGCTCAAGGAGGCCGGCGCGCAGATACTGGAGGAAGAGGGCGGGGTAAGGGTCCTGGGCGACTACCCGGTAAGGAGCGTGGACGTAAAGACCATCCCGTACCCGGGCTTCCCGACGGACATGCAGGCGCAGATGATGTCGATGATGTGCACCGCCGGCGGCTTGAGCGTGATAACCGAGACGGTGTTCGAGAACAGGTTCATGCACGTCGGAGAGCTGCAGCGCATGGGCGCCGACATAACGATAGACGGAAGGTGCGCCATCGTAAGGGGCGTCAGGGCCTTGAGCGGCGCCCCGTTGATGGCTACGGACTTAAGGGCGAGCGCGTCACTCATACTGGCGGGCCTCGTGGCCGAGGGCAGGACCGAGGTGTCGAGGATATACCACCTCGACCGCGGGTACGAGAGGATCGAGGAGAAGCTCAAGGGCCTCGGCGCGAAGATAGAGAGGCAGAGGGCGTGACGCCGCAGGGACTGAAGAAAAGGACATGGGAGGACACCCTCACCATCGCGCTGCCCAAGGGCCGCATCCTTAAGGAGGCCTCCGCCCTATTCAAGGCGACGGGCATGGACTTCAGCGTTCTCCTGCACGACGAACGCAAGCTCATCTACGAGGACGTCGCCGGGGGCCTCCGGTTCATGGTCATAAGGAGCCAGGACGTCCCCACATACGTCGAGTACGGCGCCGCGGACTTAGGCATAGCCGGAAAGGACGTCCTGATGGAACAGGGCAAGGACCTCTACGAGCCCCTCGACCTGGGCATCGGCGCGTGCAGGATGGTGGTGGCCGAGCCCAGGGAATTAGGGGTCCGCGACAACCCGGGGCGCTGGACGCATATACGGGTGGCCACGAAGTACCCGAACATAACGCTCAAACACTTTATCGGCAAGGGCATCCACGTCGAGATAATAAAGCTCTACGGCTCTATCGAGCTCGCCCCGCTCTTGGGCCTCTCCGAGAGGATAGTGGACCTCGTGCAGACCGGGGAGACGTTAAAGAAGAACGGGCTTATAGAGGTGGAGGACGTCATGCGGATAACCTCCAGGCTCGTCTGCAACAGGGCGAGCCTCAAGACCAAGCCCAAGAGGGTCAAAGAGGTCGTTGAGAAGTTGAGCCGCGCGGTCGTCGCCCTGAGGAAGTAGGCCTGCGCCACAGCCACGCCCCAGAGTTTGCAAAATGAACATCACCCCGCGGCCTTTCTATCGGGGCATCTATTCTCCAACATCATTGCAAGCAGGTTTTCGTATCGTTCTTTAACAGAATACAAGGAGTATCGCGTAGCGTCCATGAACCCACCCAAGGCTCGGAAGTCTCCGGGGTATCAGAACGCTAAAAAATAAAGGAGAGCGGGCGAGCTGGCCTCGTGTTTTGCCGCGAGCCCGCTTGAAAGCGAGCGGAGCAATACCCCGAAGGCGCGCGGCAGCGCGCAAAAAGACTCTCTTGCAAGAGCGCGGCAAGTTGCGGGTATATGAAACCTCCCCAAGCTCAAACGCCCCAGGGGTTTCAGAACGTTAAAAAATAGCCCCGAAGTAAAAGAGAATAAAATACGCTCAGGCCAGGGTACTATGAGGGTCATAGATTCAAGGGATAAAGGCTTCCGTTCGGTCCTGTCGTCTATAACCGGGCGCGGGGCGCAGGACACGGTTAGGGTCGAGCCTGTCGTAAAGACCATACTCGACGACGTCAAGAGGCGCGGCGACAGGGCCGTCGTGGAATACACGGAGAAGTTTGACGGGGTCGATATAAAGGGGGCCATAGAGGTCGGAAGGAAAGAAATAGACCGGGCCTTCAAGGCCGTCCCCCGAAAAGACCTCGCGCTGATAGAGCTTGCCTCTTCCCGCATAGAATCCTTCCATAAAAAACAGCTCCGCAACTCATGGTTCACCGTTGAGGGGAACGGCTCCATCCTCGGCACGAAGATAACCCCGCTCGAGCGCGCCGGCATATACGTGCCCGGAGGCAAGGCCGCGTACCCTTCCACCGTCCTCATGAACGCCATACCCGCCAAAGTAGCCGGGGTCGATACCGTCGTCATGGCGACCCCGCCCGGAAAGGACGGGATAAACCCGTACGCCCTCGCCTCGGCCAGGGTGGCGGGGGTGGACAGGGTCTTCAGGACGGGGGGGGCGCAGGCGATCGGGGCACTCGCCTTCGGCACGGAGACAATCCCCAGGGTCGACAAGATAACCGGCCCAGGCAACATATACGTGGCCACCGCCAAGAGGCTCGTCTTCGGGACGGTGGACATAGACATGGTGGCCGGGCCGAGCGAGATACTTGTAATCAACGACGGCACGGGGGACCCGGCCTGGGTGGCGGCGGATCTGCTTTCCCAGGCCGAGCACGACGAGCTGGCTTCAAGCATCCTCATTACGACCTCGAAGGCGATGGCCGCAAGGGTCTCTTCCGAGATCAAGCGCCAGCTCGATAAATTAAAGAGACGCGCGATAGCCGCGGCCTCGATGAAGGAATACGGGGTGATAATAGTCGCGCGAGACCTCAAGGAGGCCGTGGATATCTCCAACGGGATAGCCCCCGAGCACCTTGAGCTCTTCGTCGAGAGGCCGTTTGAGCTGCTCGGCCTCGTGCGCAACGCCGGGGCGATATTCCTCGGGAAAAACACCCCTGAAGCCGCCGGAGACTACCTCGCCGGGCCGAACCATACGCTCCCGACCGGCGGCACCGCCCGCTTCTCCTCGCCGCTCGGCGTGGACGACTTCATAAAAAAGACGAGCGTCATAGGGTTTTCCTCCGGGGCGATAGCCTCCCTCGGAGGGGATATAAAGAGGTTCGCGGAGATAGAGGGCCTCGATGCGCACGCCGACAGCGTCAAAAAGAGGCTTGGATGAAAGACGCTGTACTATAAATCGAAGATTTCCCGAAACCTCGGATAAAAGGGGCCATCATGGCGCGAAAAGCGAAGATAACGCGTAAGACCGGGGAGACGGACATAACCCTTGAGATAGACCTCGACGGGGGCCCGATAGACGTAAAGACGCCGATCCCGTTCCTCGACCACATGCTCTCCAACTTCGCCAGGCACGGCCTCTTCGGCCTCAGGGTGCGGGCTGCAGGCGACATAGAGGTGGACCTCCATCACACGGTGGAGGACGTGGGGATAGTCCTCGGCACGGCCGTGAAAAAGGCGCTCAAGGACCCCTCCGGCATAAGAAGGTGCGGCTCTTCGAGCGTACCGATGATGGATTCCCTCTCAACCGTCACGCTCGACATAAGCAACAGGCCGTACTTCCGGTTCAACGCCACGAAAGAGTCGAGCCCGCTTCTCTCCGAGATATTCTCGGTCTCGACCGAAGGCAGGGTCTCGTTCAGCATGACGCTGGCCGAAGAGTTCATGCGGGCCTTCTCGAACAGCGCCGGAATCGACATGCACATCACCCTGCATTACGGCAGCGAGCTGCACCACTCCATAGAGTCGATATTCAAGGCCTTCGGCAGGGCGTTGAGCGCGGCGGTGGAAAAAGACCCGAGGATAAAGGGCGTGCTCTCCACGAAGGGCAGGCTTTAGCGGGTTGTTGAAAAACTCTGAGTTTTTTAACGTTCTGAAGCCCCTGGGGTTCTACGTCCAGGGAGGTTTCATCAGGCCGCTCAAAAAGCTCCATATGCGAGGCCCCATTGAAATAGGGGAGCGAGGAACAAGGCGTACTTTTTCCGTACGCCGCAGTGACGAGCAACGAAGACAACGAAGCAGATGGACTTTTTCAGCGGCCTGTTGGGATTATGATAGCCATCATAGACTACGATATGGGCAACGTGCGAAGCGTGGAGAAGGCCTTTGAAAAGGTCGGGGCCGGGGCCGTCATAACGCGCGACCCGAGGGTCATAGACAACGCCAGCCACGTGGTCCTGCCCGGGGTCGGGGCGTTCAGGGACTGCATGAAGAACCTCGATGAATACGGCCTTGTCGGCCCGATAACAAGGTCGATAGCCTCGGGCAAGCCGTTCCTCGGGATATGCCTGGGGCTACAGTTGCTTTTCGAGGAATCGGCCGAGTTCGGGCGCCACAGGGGCCTCGGGGTCTTGAAGGGCAAGGTCGTCCGTTTTCCGGCGGGGCTTGAGTCCGAGGGGGATAGATTGAAGATCCCGCACATGGGCTGGAACGAAATAAAGATAAACAAGGACTCGGCCCTGCTTAATGGCATCAAGGACGGCTCCTACTTCTACTTCGTACACTCGTACTACGCCGTGCCGGATGAGCCTGGCGCGGCGCTGACCACCACCGGCTACGGGATGGAGTTCACGAGCGCCGTCTCCAGGGACAACGTAATGGCCTGCCAGTTCCACCCGGAAAAGAGCCAGAAGGCGGGGCTCAAGGTCTTGAAGAACTTCAGCATGATGGCCTGACATAATTGCGGCGGAGCGCCGCACCAAAGTGAACCCTCACCGGGATTTGAACCCCTGGAGTTGCAGAACGCTGAAAATGAACCCTCTCAGGGATTTAAACCCCAGGGGCCTCAGAACGTTGAAAATAAAAAAATATGATGAAGAGGGTTTGCTTTGCTCATTATACCGGCGATTGACCTGAAAGATGGCAGGTGCGTGAGGCTGACGCAGGGCAGGATGGATGAGGAGACCGTATACTCGACCGACCCGGCGCAGATTGCGCGCAGGTGGGCGGGCCTCGGCGCAAGGCTTATCCACCTCGTCGACCTTGACGGCGCCGTGGAGGGCGGGGCCAGGAACTTCTCCGCCATACGGGAGATAATAGACTCTATCGACGTGCCAGTCCAGATAGGCGGGGGGATAAGGGATGAAAAAACCGCGAAGGCGTACCTCGACATCGAGCGCGTCAAAAGGATAATTATCGGCACGGCCGCCTGCGAGGACCCCTCGCTCCTTGAAGCCTTGACGAAAAGGTATCCAGGCAGGGTCGCCGTCGGCATCGACGCAAAGGACGGCATGGCCGCCATCAAGGGCTGGGTCGAGGTTACGGGAGAAAAGGCGGTAGACCTTGCCCAAAGGCTTGAGGGGCGCGGGGTGGCGTGCATCATCTACACCGACATATCGAGGGACGGCATGCTCAAGGGGCCAAACGTCGAGGCAACGAGGGAGATCGCCGAGTCCGTAATCATCCCGGTCGTGGCCTCCGGCGGGATATCGTCGCTAAAGGACATCGAGTCCTACAGGGGCGTAAAGCTTGAGGGCATAATAATCGGCAAGGCGCTCTACTCCGGCGATATAGACCTGAAGGAGGCGATCAAGGCCGCCGGCGCACAGCGTTGAGCAATACATAAGGAACACTAAAAAAATGTTGACCAAACGCATAATACCGTGTCTTGACGTGAAAGACGGGCGTGTGGTAAAAGGCGTAAGCTTCGTGGAGCTCAGGGACGCCGGAGACCCCGTGGACTGCGCCATTGCCTACGAGGAGCAGGAGGCCGACGAGCTCGTCTTCCTCGACATAACCGCTTCGCATGAGAAGAGGCGGACCATCCTCGAGGTCGTTGAAAAAACCGCCGCCAACGTATTCATGCCGCTTACCGTCGGGGGGGGGGTAAGGACTATCGACGACATAAGGGAGCTTCTTAGGGCCGGGACGGACAAGGTCTCCATGAACACGAGCGCGGTCGAGGACCCTGACTTCGTAAGGAGGGCCTCCGAGCGGTTCGGTAGCCAGTGCATCGTTGTGGCGATAGACGCCAAGAGGCGGACGGACGGACGGAGCTGGGAGGTCTACACCCACGGCGGCAGAAAGCCGCGCGGGCTCGACGCGGTAGAATGGGCCCGTAAGGTGGAGTCCCTCGGCGCGGGCGAGATACTCCTGACGAGCATGGACAGGGATGGGACAAAGGACGGCTACGATATCGAGCTCACCAGGGCGGTATCTACAAGCGTGACCATACCCGTGGTGGCGTCCGGCGGATGCGGCGCGCTCGAGCATATCCTCGATGCGTTCACAGAGGGGCGGGCGGACGCGGCGCTTGCGGCGTCTATCTTCCACTTCGGGATATTCACCATACCCGAGACCAAGGAGTTCCTCAGGAACAGAGGAATAAGGGTGAGGCCTCCTGACGGGAGCATATGACCAGGAAGCATTCGGGTTTCCTAAAGTTCATTATCGCCTACAAGGCGTTGTTCGGCATCGTTGAGATCGCCATTGCCATAAGCCTTTTCAAGTTCATCGGCAAGAACCTGGGGCTCGAGTTCGCAAGGCTTGCCAGAAGCCTGAACCTCGATATCGAAAACAGGGTCGTAAGCGCCGTAATACTCCATGTCGGCACGATCGGCAACGGCATGGCCTTGACCATCACTGCCGCCATACTGGTCCTCGGCACGCTCAATCTGATAGAGGCGTGGGGCCTCCACCTCAGGCAGAGATGGGCGGAATGGCTTACGGTCTTTGCCACCGCGCTCTTGATTCCTTTCGAGGCATATGAGGTCTACAGGAAGATAACGGTTTATAAGATGCTCATCCTCGCGCTGAATATCGTTATCGTATTCTATCTCGCCGAGCACAAGGAGCTCTTCAGTAGCCGGCGCCGCATACACGGCGTATATAAGAAATTTCTAAAGAAAACCAAATAGTTCCGGGGATATCCTGCCCCGCAAGCCAAGCCCCGTGGGTATCCTGAGGAGACCTCTTTTTATATACGCGGCAAGCCCAGGGAATCCGCCCCCCATAAAAAAAATCCTTAAAAAACTTGATTTAAGCCTCGGGAAATAGTATAAGTGTTATTTCTATTGAGGCGGCGCTTCTCTATCTTTAGAAGCAGACCCCGGCGGGAATTCGTCACCGGGGAATAACTAAAGGCTATCTCTAAAAATCAGATATTTTTTCTGAAGTCAAGGAAGGGCGGAAATAAAAAGCGGAGCATATATGGGAATATGTGAGCTTTTTTATTTCCGGCCTGACACAGAGGTCAGGAAAAAGAGCGATTTTTAGAGGCAGCCTAAAATCCTTGTCCCGTAAAAACGGGACAGACCCGTTGGGGAACCGGCGGGGAGCCAGAAGGAGGAGAGATGCGGAACCATTACGAAACCGTGTGTATCGTAAAGCCTGATGTAGCTGAAGACGTCATCAAGGGCGTCATACAGAAGGCGACCGTGACCCTGACAGAGGGCGGCGGAGAGCTTAAAAAGCTCGATGAGTGGGGCAGGCGCAGGCTTGCCTATCCCATCCAGAAGAAGAACGAGGGCTACTACTTCGTCATGGAGTACATGAGCGCTCCGGACGTGAGCAAGGAGATCGGCAGGCTCCTGGGCATCAACGAGGACGTGCTCCGCCACCAGACCGTAAGGATGGAGAAGAGGGCCGCGGCGGTGGCGGCCAAGGCCAGGGCTGAAGAAGCCAGGCTGAAAGAGAAGGCTGAGAAAGCGGCGGCGGTTGCGGCAAAAGAAGGAGGGGTGGCATAATGGCGATAGAGAGACGTGAAAGGCGAACCGGCCCACGCGGGCCGCATGAGCGCGGAGAAGGCGGGAAGAGGCCATATCAGAGGAAGAAGGTCTGCCGTTTCTGCAAGCACCAGGAGGAGACCATCGATTACAAGGACGCCAAGGCCTTGAGGCCGTATATAACCGAGAGGGGCAGGATCGTGCCGCGCAGGATCTCCGGCACGTGCGCCAAGCACCAGAGGATGGTGAGCGAGGCGATAAAGGTAGCCAGGAATCTGGCCATTATCCCCTTCACCGCCACCAGCATATAGGCGGTTGCGGAATAACGTTGCCCCGCCATGCTATGGACGGGGTGTGGCGGCTACTACAAAGAACTCAATTGAGGAGCGGCATTATGAAGATAATACTCAAACAAGAGGTCGATAATCTCGGCAGGTTCGGGGACCAGGTAAAAGTGGCCAACGGATACGCGAGGAATTACCTCATACCACAGGGGCTCGCCGTATTGGCAAACGCGGGGAATCTAAGGCAGTTGGAGGCGGAAAGGGCGGCCTACCTGAAAAAGGCGCAGGTCAGCAAGGAAAAGGCCGAGGGGATCAAGGGCGAGATCGAGGCCCTCACCCTCACCTTCGCGAGGAAGACCGGCGAGGAGGACAGGCTCTTCGGCTCGGTCACCGCGCACGACATAGAGGCGGAGCTGAAAAAGAAGGGTTTCGAGCTGGGGAAAAAGGCCATCCTTCTGCACGAACACATCAAGACCCTCGGCCAGTTCACAGTGCCTCTGAAGCTTCATTCCGGGGTCTCCGCGGACTTGAAGGTCGAGATAACCAAAGAGTGAAAATGCATAGCGAGCGCATTCCCCGCGGCTTGAGGCTGGGGTCAAGCGAGCGAATAGAAATCGACCACCTTACATTTCGAAGATTCCCCGCAGCTTGTTGCGGGAAGCTTCAACCCATTCGGGGATCGAGAACCCGGGATTTTCAGAGCGTTAAGGAAAGTCTCCACCGTTTAACCGCGGCGGCGGGGCGGACAGGCGGCGCTTTTTTAATATCGGCGCAACCTTCCACGGCCCGCCGCATCCGTATTCCCTATGGCTATTCGGGCTGAAAAAGAGATTATCCACAAGACCCCCCCTCACAACCTTGAGGCCGAGCAGTCCGTGCTCGGCGGCGTCCTCCTTGAAAAGGACGCCATAAGCAAGGTGCTCGAGATACTCGCCCCGGACG
>JACRLF010000143.1 GCA_016235365.1 Deltaproteobacteria bacterium
CATCCAAATCAACCGCAAAGAGCCTGACAATTTGCCTGAATTTGGGCTCGGAAATTCGTGAACATTTTATATGGCTGTTTTTTACTGTCATGACAATAGGTTAGCACACTTTTATAGTGCCTCAACGTGTCATGACCCTAATGTTTTTTTATTCCCCTGCCTCACAAAAGAAAGAGAGCGCGAATGGGAGAACTGCTCGATAATATAGGGGGTCCGCAGGACCTCAAGGCGATCGGTATTGAAAGGCTTCCTCAGCTTGCCGAGGAGGTCAGGGGCCTCATCATAGATACGGTATCCAATACCGGCGGCCATCTCGCCTCAAGCCTCGGCGCGGTCGAGCTCGCGATAGCCCTCCACTACGCCTTCAACGCCCCGGATGACAAGATAATATGGGACGTGGGGCATCAGGCGTACGCGCACAAGATACTTACTGGCAGGAGGGGGTCGTTCCCGACTTTGAGGCAGCTCGGGGGGATAAGCGGTTTTCCGAGGCCCGCCGAGAGCATATACGACGCCTTCGGGGCCGGGCACTCGTCCACCTCCATATCCGCCGCCCTCGGCATGGCGGTGGCCAGGGACCTTGACGGGAGGGCGTACAAGGTCATCTCGGTGATAGGGGACGGCTCGCTGACGGCCGGACTCGCCTTCGAGGGGCTCAACCAGGCCGGGCATCTCAAGAAAGACCTCATAGTCGTCCTCAACGACAACGAGATGAGCATATCGAAGAACGTCGGGGCGCTCTCCACCTTCCTGAGCCGCAAGATCACCGGGCGGTTCGCCACGAAGCTCAAGAAGGAGGTCGAGTCCTTCATCAAGACGATACCGAGGATAGGCGACAAGCTCATAGGCATAGCCAAGAGGGCGGAGGACTCGCTCATAACGCTTCTGACGCCGGGCATGCTCTTCGAGGGGCTCGGCTTCCATTACATAGGCCCGCTCGACGGCCACGACATCCCGGCGCTCGTAGAGACGTTCAACGACGTGAAGAACTACGGCGGCGCCCCTGTGCTCATCCATGTGCTGACGAAAAAGGGCAAGGGGTACGCCCCTGCCGAGAGCGACCCTTCGGTCTTCCACGGCGTGAGCGCCTTCGACGTCCGCACCGGGAGACCGAAAAAAGAGCCCAAAAAATCGTACACGAACGTCTTCAGTTCCACGCTCCTCGACATAGCCGACAGGAACAGGAAGGTGGTCGCTATAACCGCCGCCATGCCCGAAGGCACGGGCCTGGACAGGTTCGCCGAGAGGTTCCCGGACAGGTTCTACGACGTGGGCATAGCCGAGCAGCACGCCCTCACGTTCGCGGCCGGCATGGCCAAGGAAGGCTTCATACCGGTTACGGCCATATACTCCACCTTCCTGCAGAGGGCGTACGACGAGGTCTTTCACGACGTCTGCCTGCAGAACCTCCATGTGGTGATGGCCATAGACAGGGCCGGTATAGTCGGCCAGGACGGGGCCACCCACCACGGGCTCTTCGACATATCCTATCTGAGACATTTGCCCAACATCATACTGGCCGCACCCAAGGACGAGGACGAATTGAGGCACCTCCTGTACTCCGCCACGCGCTACTGCGCCCCGGTGGCCGTAAGGTACCCCAGGGGCGTGTGCACCGGGGTGGATATCTCCGGGCCTTTGATGGAGATACCCCTTGGCAAGGCCGAGATGCTCATGGAGGGCTCGCAGGTGACGTTGCTCGCCCTCGGGTCCATGGTACGCCCGGCGATGGAGGCCGCGGAAAGGCTTGAGGGACAGGGGATAAAGGCCGGGGTCGTTAACTGCCGTTTCGTAAAGCCGCTTGACGCGGAGTGCATCCTGAACGCCGCCACATCGACCGGCGCTATAGTGACCGTGGAGGAGAACGCGCTCCAGGGGGGCTTCGGCAGCGCGGTGCTGGAGCTCCTTGAAGAGCACGGCATAAGGTGCCCGGTAAAGAGGATCGGGGTCCCGGACGAGTTCATAGAGCACGGGACGCAGGAAGAGCTCCGGGCAAGGCTCGGCCTGGACTCCATCGGCATTGAGAACACGGTCAAGTCGTTCATAAAGGAGAACAGGAAGAGCGGGAGGCTTGTGCCGTTCAGGTTCTTTGACAGGGGCGTATAGGCCCTCTTGAACATGCATAGCGAGCGCATTCCCCGCTAGCCAAGCTGCGGGGTCAAGCGAGCGAATAGAAATATATACTCCCTTATATGTCGAAGATTCCCCGCGGCTTGCCGCGGGGAGCTTCAAAGAGATGGATGAAAAGACCTGAAAAAGAGCGTATAGACGTGCTCCTTGTTGAAAAGGGGCTTGCGCAGAGCAGGCATAAGGCCCAGGCCCTCGTCATGGCGGGCAAGGTCCTTGTCGACGGCGTAACGGTGGACAAGGCCGGCAAGGAGGTCGGCAGGGGGAGCGCGATAACGTTAAAAGAGGAGATGCCTTACGTCAGCAGGGGAGGGGTCAAGCTCGCCGGCGCGCTCGACAATTTCGCGGTAGACGCAACCGGTTTTACGGTCATGGACGTCGGGGCATCCACCGGCGGGTTTACCGACTGTCTGCTCAAGAGGGGGGCGCGGTTCATATACGCCGTGGACGTGGGCAAGGGGATACTCGATATCAGCCTGCGCAACGACCCGAGGGTGCGCGTCCTTGAGCAGAGGAACATCCGCCACCTCGGCCCGTCCGAGATACCGGAATCCGTGGACCTGGCCGTCATAGACGTCTCTTTTATCTCCCTTGAGAAGGTGCTGCCCAGGGTAAAGGAGTTCCTGAGGGAGGGGTCCAGGGTCCTTGCCCTCATAAAGCCGCAGTTCGAGGTCGGCAAGGGGCAGGTCGGAAAGGGCGGGGTCGTGAGAGACCCTGAAAAGCACAGAGAGGTCGTGGAAAAGATCAAGGGGTTCTCGGCCTCCATAGGCTTCAACGTCCTTGCAACCGCTGAATCCCCTATTACCGGGGCAAAGGGGAACAGGGAGTTCTGGATATATCTGGGCGTTTGACGCCGCCCGGCATTTTAGTGTTTCCTTCGGGTATAATTTCCCGTAGCTTGCTGTGCAAGCGATGGTCAATATTACCAACGGATACCCCGGGACTTGCTCCGAGGTGGTTCATACGCCGCCGGGAAATCCGTATAACGAAAGATATTGTCTTGCGTCCGCTTTTTTGGTAGCATCACCGCTTCTGGAAAAACAAGCGCCGGTTTGAAAGGAGTCTTGAGATGTTCGAGATAACCGAGAAGGTAGAGCTCGCCCACACGGTCTACCAGTTCAAGATAAAGGCCCCGCTCATAGCGAAAAAGCGCAAGGCCGGCCAGTTTATCGTTCTCAGGCTCAACGAGCACGGCGAGCGGATACCCTTGACCATAGTCGATTCCGACGACAGGGACGGCACTGTCACCATAATCGTCCAGGAGGTCGGAAAATCCACGGACATGCTCGGGGACATGGGCCCGGGGGACTCTATCCTCGACGTGGTCGGGCCCCTGGGAAGGCCCACGCACATAGAGAATTTCGGCACGGCGGTCTGCGTCGGCGGCGGCATAGGCGTAGCCCCGGTGCTCCCGATAGCGAGGGCGCTCAAGGCGGCCGGCAACAGGGTGGTCTCGATAATGGGCGCAAGGAACAAGGGGCTCCTCATACTGGAGAAGGAGATGAGGGATACGAGCGACGTCCTCCACGTGACAACGGACGACGGCAGCTACGGCCACCACGGGTTCGTCACGCAGGTATTGCAGAACCTGATAGACGAGGGCATGAAGATAGGCCTTGTGATAGGCATCGGCCCCGTGCCCATGATGAGGGCCGTGAGCAACGTGACCAAGCCCCACGGCATATATACGATGGTGAGCCTCAACCCGATAATGGTGGACGGCACCGGCATGTGCGGCGCGTGCAGGGTCAGCATAGGCGGAAAGACGCAGTTCGTCTGCGTGGACGGCCCTGAGTTCAACGGCGCGGAGGTGGACTTCGACGAGCTCATCATGAGGAACAGGAGCTATCTCAAGGAAGAGAAGATGGCCATGGAGGAGATGATGTACCACGAAGGCCCGAGGTGCTACGATAAGAAGTAGCAGGCTGCTCAAAAAGCCCCATCTGCGGTGTCGTCATCGTCGTTCGTCACTGCGGCGTACGGACAAAGTACGCCTCATTCCTCACTCCTCGACTCCTTGCATCTGGAGCTTTTTGAGCAGCCTGACGTGGATCGAGTTTTTCAGCGCCGCGGAAGGGGTTTTTGAGCGCCCCTTAAAACATCACGGATTAAAGGAGCGATTGAGCGATGGACCCGAAGGAGACCAGGGAACGGATGAAGATACCGAGG
>JACRLF010000047.1 GCA_016235365.1 Deltaproteobacteria bacterium
GATCACCCTGGCATTGCCGCAGGCGATCTTTTCTCCGACGCTCCTGCCCGTTGCAAGCACCGTCCCTTTTTTGTCCAGATGGTATGTCTCAAGTACGTCCATGGCCTTTTGCGACTGGACGGTTTCGGGCCTGGCCTGGACCATGAACAGCTCTCCGCTCACGCCGTCCTTGGCCCATTCTATGTCCATTGGGCGGGGCTCTCCGGCCTTGTCCGAGTAATAGTCCTCTATGGCGATGGCGCAGCCGGCCAGCTTAAGGACATCGTCGTCCGTGAGGCAGAAGCGCCTCCGGTCGGCTTCGGGGACTTCGACGTTGCGCGTCAGGGCCTTCGAGCCTCCAAGCCCGTATATCATCTTGATCCTCTTCTCGCCGAGGTTTTTCCTGATTATGGCCCTGTGGCCCTTTTTGAACGCGGGCTTGAAGACGTAGTACTCGTCCGGGTTGACGGCCCCCTGCACGACGTTCTCGCCGAGCCCGTAAGACCCGGTTATGAAGACTACGTCGCGGAAACCGGTCTCGGTGTCGAGGGTGAATATAACGCCGCTTGTGGCAAGGTCCGAGCGCACCATCTTCATGACGCCTATGGAGAGCGCGACCTTGAAGTGGTCAAAGCCGTTGTCTATGCGGTAGGATATCGCCCGGTCGGTGAAAAGGGACGCGAAGCACTTGCCGCACGCCTCCCTGAGGGCGTGGCGCCCGCGGATGTTGAGGTAGGTCTCCTGCTGGCCGGCGAACGAGGCGGTCGGCAGGTCCTCCGCGGTGGCCGAACTCCTGACGGCCACGTCCGTTTCAAGGCCGTACTCCCCGCATAGCCTGTCATACGAGGCCGCAATCTCCGTCCAGACATCGTCCGGGACGCCGGAGCCGAGGATGAGGTCGCGCGCCGCTTTGCCGCGGACCGCGAGGTCGGCAACCTTTGCCTTATCCAGGCCTTCCATCGCGTCCTTAAGCCCCTCGATGATGCCGCCGGACTCTACCATACGCCAATACGCCCCGGCGGTTATTGCAAAACCGTTGGGGACCTTGACCCCTTTGGCCGTGAGTTCACGGTACATCTCCCCCAGGGAGGCGTTCTTGCCGCCGACCACGGGGATATCTCCTATCCCGATATCCTTGAACCAGCGGATATACCCGGCGGCTTGCTTCATCGGATATGCTTCCTTCCTATCGTAAATTCAGGTACGCGTCGCCGTATCCTTAAACCGGCCAGAAACCCATGGGTTTCTGGCGCGCAGAGGGCCCGACGCCTACTCCTCGACAGTCACCTTTCCCATCATCCTCTGGTGGATAAAGCATATGTAGAAGTACTCGCCAGGTTTTTCAAATTTAAACTCCCAGCTCTGCCCGTGCTCCACCTTCGGGGAGAATATCCCGCCCATGCCTATGAATGGCATCGATGCGAAGATATGCCCCTCCTTATCGTTGTTGACCCATCTGACGGTCTCGCCCTTTTTTATGATTATATTGTCAGGCTTGAAGAAGTTCTTCATCTCGCCGGCGGGTTCGGGACACTCAACGACATGCAGGCCGTTAACGGCCGTTGAACGCACCGCGGGAGAAAGTTTTGAATCGAAGGTCTTCATTTTTACCGTCTTGAGCGGCTCTATGTCACCGGTAGCGTCCTTATAGTGCTTTGCCATGAGCTCCGCAAGGTAGTACTTGCCGTCCGCTTCCTCCTTGCTCAACCCAGGCGCCGCCGCCTCGTCGAGTAGAGCCTTTATCTCGCCGGGGACCTTGTCTTTGTTGGCGTCGATGACCGATGCGGCCTTGACCGGGTCGTTCTGCTCAAGGGCGGTTGTAAAATCCTTCCTGACCTGCGATTCGGCGCAATAGCCCCCGGTGCTTAACGCCAGGGCCGTCATCGCCGCAAAGACAAAGCCAAGCCACAGACTTTTGCGCTGCATAGGCAAACCTCCTTGTGTTGGGTATGCTCTTATCATCATATTCATCGGATACTACGGCGCGCGAGTAAAATATTTTTACGCAGGCCGCCTCCCTTGACTTGCCTCTTTCAAATAGGGTATCGTGTAATTATTCCGCCCTTTTCGAGTCCGTGGGCTTGAAAAGGCATAAACCCCGATTTCCCTATGTATAATAGTATGAATACAGCGCCCGAGGCCAGCAAAAAAATATTGAAGCGCCACCTTGATGAGCTCTACAGGACCTTTGACATAGGGTTTCTCTCCTCTGACCCTCTGGAGTTCGTGCATAGGTTCACTGCCGCCCGCGACCGCGAGATAGTGGGGCTCCTGGCCTCGTCATTGGCCTACGGGAGGGTGGACGGCATAAAAAGGAGCGTTGAGCGTGTCTTGAGCGTAATGGGCAAAGAACCCTACCGCTTCACCGCCGGGTTCGACCCGCGGAGGGATTCCGCCTTGTTCTCGGATTTTGTCCACAGGTTCAACGACGGCCGGGACATATCATGCCTCATATACTTCGCCAGGCAGATGATAGAAGACAGCGGGGGTATAGGGCGGTTTTTTTTGAAAGGGTACTCAAGCGGGGATGACAACATAAAAAAGGGACTGGCGGAGTTCTCCGCAAACGTCCTCGCCCTCGATTCCTCCCCGATATACGGCAAAAGAGCGCTCCCGAAGGACGCGGGGGTGAGGTTTTTCTTCCCTTCGCCCAAGGACGGCAGCCCGTGCAAGAGGCTCAATCTATATCTGAGGTGGATGGTAAGGAGGGGAGATGAGCTCGACTTCGGCCTCTGGAAGGAGGTCGACCCGGCAAAGCTCATAATCCCGCTCGATACGCACGTGGCCAGGATATCGAGGAATATAGGCTTGACCGCGAGGGCGACCCCGGACTGGAAGATGGCCGAGGAGATAACAACGGCGCTCAGGGGACTCGACCCTGAAGACCCGGTAAAGTACGACTTCGCCCTTTGCAGGCTCGGCATACTCGATAAATGCCCCAAGAGGGTGGAGCAGGGCAGATGTGAAAGCTGCATGATAAGAAATATCTGCGTGCTGTAGGAAAAGATTATGCCGCCCGCTCTTACCACCCTCCAAAGACCCTAACAAAGAGTTCGGGGAAAAGAGCAATTTTTAGAGGCGCCCAAAACGGGTTTGAGGACAGAAAGGGGCTCATTCCTACCCCTAAAATCTCTTTGACATAACGGGAGATATGGTATAACATCTACAGGCTATACCGTGAAAACGATGGCTTTTACCCGCCCCTGCGGGTTCGTAAGTGCGCGGCGGATAAGGGTATTTTTTAGCGTTCTGAAACCCCATGGGCTTCAAGTCCGGGGAGGTTTCATTACTGGCTCCTCCGGGGCCGTGCGCTTGAGTCGAGGGGGCGGCCCGGCCCGTTTTTTATAAGGGCCTTTATAACGGAATTAGGAGCGGAGTCAGCCATGCACATCCAGGAAGTGTTCGACCTGATAAAAGATGACGTCAGGCAGATGGAGGAGGGTTTCAGAAAGAACCTCAACTCCGACGTCTATCTCGTAAGCAAGGTCGGCGAGTATATCCTGAACAGCGGGGGCAAGCGTTTCAGGCCCATGGTGCTTTTCCTCTGTTCAAGGCTCTGCAAATACAAAGGCGACAGGCATGTCGCGCTGGCCGGGGTCGTGGAGTTCATCCATACGGCAACGCTTCTGCACGACGACGTGGTCGATAACGCGCACTTGAGGAGGGGGGCTGTCTCGGCCAACACGGTATGGGGGGACGGGGCGTCCATCCTTGTCGGGGACTATCTGCTCTCAAAGGCGTTCTCTCTCGCGGTGCTCCACGGAGACATGCGCATACTCAAGGTGTTATCGCATACGACGACGAGGATGGCCGAGGGGGAGGTGCTCCAGCTTCTGAAGCACAGCGATGCGGCGACGACGGAAAAAGAGTACCTCGACGTGGTCACCAACAAGACGGCCGTCCTGATATCGGCTGCGTGCCAGGTTGCGGCCATAACCGGCGGGGTATCCCTTGAGAAGGAAGCGGCCCTTGCCAGCTACGGCATGGGGCTCGGGATAGCGTACCAGCTCATGGACGACTGCCTCGATTACGTCTCGACGGATGAGGACCTCGGCAAATCCATCGGAAACGACCTCAGGGAGGGCAAGGTCACGATGCCGCTTATATACGCTTCCACGAAGGCGACGGAGGCCGAGAGGGCGCTCATAAAAGAGACCTTGGAATCCGACGGGGAATTTACGGATACGAGGCTCAGGGAGATAATAGCCATTATAAATCAGCACGGCGGCATAGAATACTCCGTAAACAGGGCACGCGCATACGTGGAGGGGGCCAAGAGGCACCTCGACGTATTCGAACCGGATACCGAAAGGGCGGCGTTGCTTGCCGTAGCCGACTTCGTGATAGAGAGGAGTTGTTAGCAGGCTGTTGAAAAAGTCCATCTACTGCGTTGTCATCGTCGCTCGTCACTGCGGCGTATGGACAAAATACGCCTCATTCCTCGCTCCTTGACGCCTTGTAGCTGGAGCTTTTTGAACAGCCTGAACGGACGCGAGGTTTTTTCAATAACCTGTTAGCCTCCTGCCACAGTATCCTCATGGGTATGTATGGACAAGAGAGAGAAGGCACGAAGGGTACTTGACATACTTGAAAAGCAGTTCCCGGCCGCCCGGAGCGCCCTTGAGTTCACCAACCCCCTGGAGCTTCTAATAGCCACCATCCTCTCGGCCCAGGCGACCGACAAGCTCGTAAACAAGGTGACCCCCGCGCTCTTCAGAAAGCGCCCCTCGGCCCGCGACTACTCGGAGGCGGACCTCAAGGACCTCGAAAAGGATATAGGTTCAATAAATTTTTTCAGGAACAAGGCCAAAAATATCAAGGCCTGCTGCGGCATGATAGTCAGCCGCTTTGAAGGCAAGGTCCCGGATACCCTCGAAGGGCTGACCCAACTGCCCGGGGTCGGCAGAAAGACCGCGAACATAGTCCTCGGAAACGCGTTCGGCAAAGACGCCCTCGCGGTCGATACCCATGTCAAGAGGGTGGCCCGCAGGCTCGGCCTCAGCTCATCCGACGACCCCGACAGGGTGGAAGAAGACCTCCGCAGCGTGATACCGGGGTCCAGATGGACCGAGACCACCCACCTCTTCATCCTCCACGGCAGAAGTGCCTGCAAGGCCTTGAACCCCAAGTGCCCGGAGTGCGCCTTACAGGGCTTCTGCGTATACTACAAGGCGAATGTGAACCCACGAGGGGATTGAAACCCGAGGGGCTTTTAGATTCAAGAAGCGGATTCTGGACCATGCGTGCTATTTTTTTGACGGGAAACCGACATACAGGACGGACCTGCAGACGCCGTCCCCTGTTGCGGGCGAGGCCCTCATAAGGGTCAGGTCCGCGGGCGTATGCGCGACCGACCTCGAGATATTGAACATGCATAGCGAGCGCATTCCCCGCAGCTTGCTGCGGGGTCAAGCGAGCGAATAGAAATAGATACTTCCTTATATGTCGAAGATTCCCCGCGGCTTGCCGCGGGGAGCTTCAACATGGTGTAGAGGCGATGGAGCGCGCATCAGGGAAAGGGGTAGTTAAGATATTGATAAGGGTTTAGCGTCAGACCGGGCTATGCCCTTTTTGTGACACAGGTTACTTTACGGTCTGGCCGGTGTTGATATAATCTACCTGTGGGAAAGTCCGTATATTGACAGGCATGGCGGGCGGATTTTTCTGCAGATGGGCTGTCATGGGATTCCAAGATATCTTTAAAAAAGTTTAAAAAATTTTCTGAGCTAATTTATTGAAATTTAATGTGTTTTTAATTTTTTTCTGAAAATGCCGTTTTTTGTCCTTTACAAAAAGTTTCTTTTGTTCTATTATTTGCAAAAATTGATATTAGGAGACCTCTCCAATGGGATTAAGAAGGGCGAAGGGAACAGCTTCAATCAAAGGCTCCGTCTTTGTTGCCGGAGCGCTCTTTTTAAGCTCAATTGTCTTTAGCGGCACTGCCCACGCCATACACAAGGGCGCCGGGGACCTGGTCTGCGGCAACTGCCACACTATGCACAACAGCCAGGGAGGAAGCTCACTCGGAGGGTTGACCGACGGCTCTCTGATATTGCTCAGGGGCCCGGTCAGCACAAGGGCCGAGATACACAAGTTCTGCCTCCAGTGCCATGCCAGCAATGGCCCCAACGCAACCGTCCTGCAACCCCCGCGCAACGTTATGGCCCCGAAGGTCTGGTCTTCGGCGACATGGATCTCGGACGACGCCTTCAACCTCATAGGCTCGGCCGGCAACTTCTCGCCGGAGCTTGATTCGAGTTGGAACGCCTCCACCACGAACCTGCTCGGCAAGGGCCACTCCCTCGGCGCCTCCAACGTGACCCCTCCGGGAGGCGACGCCCCGATAGCGGAATTTTCGTGCGTGAACTGCCATGACCCGCACGGCACGGCCGACCCGGCGAATGCGAATATAAACATCTTCAGGAACCTGAGGGTGAATCCGACCGGGGCATCGGCCAACAGCGGCGTCAAATTCGTCAACGACCCTACAAGGACGTATCGGGAGCACCATAGCTATGTCGGCGGCGTTAACGGCACCTACTTCGGCGGCACGGAACTGGACAACGGAGGCAACGTCATATGGCCCCATTTACAGGGGGACCCTGACCGGCGATCCCGTCACCGACAGCGCGAACAGCAATTCATACGGTACAGGGCAAGACGATGGCGACCCCTATATGGTGACGATGGGAAAGTGGTGCGCCCAGTGCCATGACAATTGGCATGAGGCCAATGCGACAACGAACTATGCCGGCAATATCCTGGGCAATGACGTCACGGACTGGAGAAGACACCCAGTGAACAGGATGGTACCGAGAAAGGCCACGCAGGGGTGCGCTACCACATGCCATAATTCACTTCTCGACAGGACAACCTATTCATTGACCCTTATTCAGGCGGGAAAAGGCCTCCCGGTAACTGCAAGCAGCTACTATACCGGCAACGCCTATTATCTCCCATATGAGGCCCCCTGTACCGGGGATGCAAACTGTATGGATCGTGCCCCAAATGTTAGCGGCGACAACCACAAGGTCTTTTGCCTGTCCTGCCACTTCGCGCACGGAGGGCCTTATAACGACAACCTGAGGTGGGATTACACCCAGAGCGTCAGCACCGGGAACCAGACCGGCAACGGCGTGCCTGTGACAAAGGGTTGCCAGCTCTGCCACAACAGGGGCGGTTAGAGAGCCAGCACTGTAAATACGGAAATATCAACAGGGCATATCCGCAAGGATATGCCCTGTTATTTTGTATGGCGGCGGAGTTCCCTCCTGCCGCCTTATTTAAGCAGAGGCACTCTTTGCAGGTTCAGGTTTGCAACCTGAACCTTGAAATTCCATCTGGCAACCACGAATTATTCGGGTTCAATCTGCAAGATTGAACCCGCCAAGGATCTCCGTCTGGAGGAAACTCCCGACCCACTGGAAACCCCTGGGGTTCCGAGCCAGCGGAGGGTTCATTTGATCCTCTTTTTCACGCTCTTTATGGCGAGCGCGTAATCCTTCTTAACCCCGGCCATAACCTTACCGGCCTTTTTGTTCAGGTCCTTGAGGAGCCTGTCGCCGGTCTTGTGCAGGATAGCAAGCTCTTTTTCGATATCTATCTTCGCGCCCTTCTTTTTTAGCGCCGACACCTCTTTGTTGAATATGCCGCTTATGACGCCGAGTTCCCTGTCGAGCTTCTTGCCTATCTTTCTGAGCTCGTTATACATCTGGGTCTTCAGGGCCGGCTTTTTGAATACCTTCCTGAGCGGGTTTTTCACGGATCGCCTCCTTTGCTTTTTAGTTACCGGCAAGACGCGCCAGGATCACCCTGCCATCGCCGTTTTTTTTAACGTTCTGAAACCCTTTTACCGTCTTGACCTTACGAAGCCGGCCGCCACCGCCTCTTTTTCATTGGAGAAGCATACCTCAGGCTTTATCCTGTCATAAAACGCGCCGCCCGGAAGGTGGTAAATCCTGGCGCCTTTCTTCGGGTTTATATTTCCCTTGATAGAATGGGTCTTGGGACAGTGCAATGGGTCGACCGGCCTTACGCCGTATGGAAGGGGTGGAGGGGCTGGCCTTGGCTCCCTTGCAATCGCCATCGATGTGAAGGTGAAAAAAAGCATCGCAGTGAAGACCAAAGACTTCATAAGACCTCCTTGTGGTTATTAATCGTCTCATAATAGTATCGGCATGAAATCATTTCTGTCATCAGTTATCGGTTATCTATTATCAGTGAAGGATAAAGACGTATTTTTGCCTCTTCCAAATATACAACATACCGGTAAAATTCACAACAGTCACTTTAAGGTACAGGCCCAAGCCCCTTGAGCGCCTCAGCATATCCTCGGCAACTGCTCGCCGGAGAGCATGTCGATGATGCGTCTGTTGCCGATGGAGGTCTCAAGCAGGACCTTGCCCCCTGGCTTCGCTTCGACGGCCCCGATTATTGCCGCATCCCTCCCGAGCGGGTTGCGCCTCATGGCTTCGAGCACCGGGGGGGCCGCGTCCGGCGAGACCACGGCCACAAGCTTGCCCTCGTTGGCGAGGTAGAGGGGGTCGAACCCCAATATCTCGCACGCGCCGCGCACCGTCTCCAGCACGGGTATCTTATCCTCGTCCATGACCATGGCGCACATGCAGGACCCGGCGAACTCATTTAGCGTCGAGCTCAAGCCTCCGCGCGTCGGGTCCCTCATAGCCCTTATCCCCCCTCCGGAGGCCTTGAGCATGTCCGCGGCAAGGGAGTGGAGCGGCGCGCAGTCGCTCTCGACCGGGGCCTCCATCCGTATCCCTTCCCTGTGCGTAAGTATGGCGATGCCGTGGTCGCCTATGGTGCCGGATACGATGATGACGTCCCCCGGACGTATGAGCGATGGGGATAGGTCTACGGAATCGTCCACAACGCCTATGCCGGCCGTCGTGATAAAGAGCCTGTCGCCCTTGCCGCGCTCCACCACCTTGGTGTCCCCGGTGACTATCTCCACCCCCGCCTCTCTCGCGGTATCCGCCATGGATTTTACGACCCTCCCGAGCTCATCGAAAGCGAGGCCCTCCTCTATTATGAAAGACGCGCTCAGGTAAAGGGGGCGCGCGCCGCCTACGGCGAGGTCGTTTATAGTGCCGCAGACCGAGAGCCTGCCGATGTCCCCGCCAGGGAAGAATATCGGGTTTACCACGTAGGAGTCGGTCGTGAAGGCGAGCCTCGACCTGTTTACGCTCAAGACGGCCTGGTCGTTCAACGGGGCGAGGTACTTGTTGCTGAATGCGTTTAAGAAGACCTCCTCTATGAGCCTGCGGCTCAAGAGCCCGCCGCCGCCGTGGGCGAGGAGTATCTCACCGGCCCCTTTTTTCTCTATCGTCATTCCTGATGTCCCCCTGTTTTATCTGCGGGTCTGACCCCGCGCGGCCTGTTGCCGGGCGGGCCGTCTTACGCGACGACCTTTCTGTACTTATAGAAGGCCGCGCAGGTCCCTTCGGAGGATACCATGCACGGCCCGACGGGATCCGCGGGCGTGCAGGCTGCGGCGAATAGCGGGCACCCATCCGGGGTTATGAGCCCCTTGAGCACTGAGCCGCACATGCACCCGGCGGGCTCTACGTCGGCGCCAGCGTCCATCTGAAACTTTTTCTCCGCGTCAAAACGGCCGTAGGCGTCCCTGATCTTAAGCCCGCTCGAGGGGATGGTCCCTATCCCCCTCCAGACGCTGTCCGCCGGCTCGAATACCTCGTTTATTATCCCCTGCGCCCTGACGTTGCCTTCCCATGTAACGACCCTTCCGTACTCTATCTCTATCTCGGACCTGCCCTCTTCGATCTGCCGTATGAGCATATGGAGCCCGAGGAGGGCGTCCAGAGGCTCGAACCCGGCTACGACGCACGGGGCGCCGTAGCGCGTGGAGAGGAACCCGTAGGCCCCGGCGCCTATGACGGCCGTAACATGGCCGGGGCAGATGAAGCCGTCTATCTCGACATCGCCGCCGTCGAGCAGGGCCTTCATCGCCGGAGGGGTCAGCTTGTGCAGGGAGAGCACCGAGAGGTTCTTAACGCCGTCTTCCGCGGCTGAAAGGACCGTGGCGGCCACGGTCGGGGCCGTGGTCTCGAAGCCCACCGCGTAGAAGACGACCTCTTTCCCTGGGTTGGACGCGGCCATATCGAGGGCGTCGAGCGGGGAATATACGACCCGTATGTCGCTCCCGCGCGCCTTCTCCTCCTGTAGAGTGGAGCCGGAGCCAGGGACCCTCAGCATGTCCCCGAAGGTGGCTACTATCACGTTTCGCTCTTTTCTTACGAACGCTATTATCCTGTTCACGTCATTGGCGGATGTGACGCAGACCGGACAGCCCGGTCCGGATATGAGGCGGATATTCGGCGGGAGCGAGTCCCTAATCCCGTACCTCGATATGGAGTGGGTATGGGTGCCGCATATCTCCATGACGTTGGCCTTCCTGCTGGATATCTCCCGTATCTTTCCGAGGATGCCGAGGGCCAGCTCCCTCTGCCTGAAATCATCTATATATTTCATCGCTCCGCCCCCCCTATCCGATAACCTCTTCTATCATCGATATGGTCCGGGCGGCCTTTTCCTCATCGAGGCGCTCTATGGCGAAACCGGCGTGCACTATCACGTAGTCGCCCAGGCGCGCGCCGTCGAGGAGCCTCAGGCTTATGTCTTTTTTGACCCCGGCCAGGTCGACCTTGGCCTTCAGGCCTTTAATCTCTATTATCCTGCACGGTATGCCGAGACACATGGAATGATCCGCTCCGTCATTAAGGTTTAAACGCCTCGCAGGCTATGGCCGCCTGTCCGAGCGAGACCCCTCCGTCGTTTGTGGGGACCCGCTCGTTCGACCAGACCCTGAACCCCCGCTCCATGAGCATACCGCAGACAAGGCCTGAGAGCAACCTGTTCTGGAAGACCCCGCCGCAGAGCGCCACGTCACCTATGCCGCTCCTCTGTCCGATGGAGCTTACCGTTGACGCTATCATCGCGGCCACGGACGCATGGAAGCGCCCCGATATCACAGAGGGGGCCTCGTTGCCCGCGCACTCCTTGACGACCCCCCTTATCATCGGGCGCATATCTATCCGCGCCGGGTTGCCCTCTATGGTCCCGGACGGGTAGAGGGGGGCGGAGCCAACGGAGGCGACGGATTCGAGCTCTATCGCGGCCTCGGCCTCGAACGTGACCCTGTCCTTTAGCCCGATGATGGAAGCCACGGCGTCAAAGAGCCTCCCGGCGCTTGAAGTCAGGGGGGAGTTTATCCGCGCCTTTATCATCTTCATTATAAGCGCCGCGGCTCCCGTCCCTATCCGTTCGCAAAAGCCCTTCAGCTCCGGCGGCCACGCCTCTCCGTACGCGGAATAGAGGTGCGAAACGGCCATCCTCCACGGCTCCTTTATCGCCATCTCGCCCCCGGGCAGGCTTACGTAGTCGAGGTGGGCCTCTCTCGTAAAGGTCCTCCTGTCCGCTATCAGGAACTCCCCGCCCCAGACGTTCCCGTCTGTCCCGTACCCGGAGCCGTCGAAGGCCACGCCGATGACGGCTTCTCCGAGGCCGTGCTCGGCCATCACGCTTGCGACGTGGGCGTGGTGGTGCTGTACGGGTATTATCCTCGACCCGGGAATGTTGCGCATCGAGGCGTATTCAGAGGCGAACCTCGTGCTCATATAATCCGGGTGCATGTCGTGGGCTATTATCGAGGGGGCGGCCCTGAAGGTCTTCTCAAGGTTATTCAGTGTCTCTTTGAAGAACTCGAGGGTGCCGCAATTGTCGAGGTCCCCTATGTGCGCGCTGAGGATGGCATGGCTCCCCCTGGTAAGGCAGAAGGTGTTCTTCAATCCGGCCCCGCAGGCCAGCGCCTCCGGCGTCTCTTCGCCGAGCTCTATCGGCTCTGGCGCATACCCGCGCGACCGTCTCACCACCCTTGTCCTTCCGCCGTCGACCATTACGATGGAGTCGTCCACCCTCATGTATATATCCCTGTCATGGAGGAGGAAGAAGTCGGCTATGCCCGAGAGCCTCTGGACCGCCTCTTCGTTCGACCGTACTATCGGCTCGTCCGAGAGGTTCCCGCTCGTCATCACGAGGGCCTTGAACCTGTCATCTCCGTGGCCGAGCAGGAGGCAGTGGAGCGGGGTGTAGGGCAGCATGACGCCGAAGCGGCTGTTGCCGGGCGCAACGGCTGGTGAAAGCGTATCGGGCCCCCGCTTTTCCAGAAGGACTATCGGGCGGGCCATCGATTCAAGGCACGACCTCTCTTCATCCGAGACCGCGGCAAACGACCTTGCCTCATCTATACCGGCCGACATGATGGCAAAGGGCTTGTTGCCGCCCTTGCCCTTGAGGAAAGACCCCCTCTTGGAGCGCCGCAGGCGTTTGACGCTATCGTCGTTCTCTGCGTCGCACGCGAGGTGGAACCCTCCGACGCCCTTTACGGCCAATATCATCCCTTCCTTGAGGAGACTCCGGGCCCTCTCGATAGCCGGGTAGTTCCATTCTCCATATAGGGGCTCTACGCTCTTCCCGCCGGCGAGCCAGACCCTGGGGCCGCACACCGCGCAGGCGTTCGGCTGGGCGTGGAAGCGTCTGTCAAAGGGGTCGTGGTATTCTCTCTCGCAATCCGCGCATAGACGGAAAGGGGCCATGGTCGTGGCAAGGCGGTCGTACGGGATGTCTTTTATTATCGAGTACCTGGGGCCGCAGTTGGTGCAGTTTATGAACGGGTAGAGGTAGCGCCTGTCATGGGGGTCAAGGAGCTCCCTTTGGCAGTCGGAGCAGATGGAGATGTCCGGGGATACGAGCGCGAATCCGCCTGCAACGCTCACGCTCTCCCTGATGGTAAAGTCCGTGTATGGCGATAGGGGAAAGGCGCGCTCGAGCTTAAGCCGCTCTATCCTTGCAAGCGGGGGGTGGGAAGATTTCAGTTCGTCTATGAACCGCTCTATCCCTTCACCCTGAAGCTCTATCAAAACCCCTTCGGAGTCGTTGAGGCAGAACCCCTTGAGGTTGTATCTGTTGGCGAGGTTAAAGACGAAGGGACGGAAGCCGACGCCCTGCACTACCCCGGTTATATGCAGCCTGAGAGCGCTGTCCATGGTCTTTAGTGTTTCCTCCGGGTATAATCAAGAGTGGCTTGCCGAGCGTAAATAAAACCGATTTTCCTTCGATATGTAAGGAAACAATTTCTATTCGCTCGCTTGACCCCGTAGCTTTTCTGCGGGCTGGGCGCTCGCTATGCATATTCAAGCGGCGCTTATAGATACCACCTTGAGCTCCGTGCCCGTAAGCCTCACGATAGAGGAGGCGCCGCATGCCGGGCAGGGGCTTGAAAGGTCGTCCATGCGGAATTCTTCAGTACACCTTGAGCACCTGCCGGTTACCGGCACATCGACGATATCGAGCCTCGCGCCGTCCATCGGCGTATCCTTCACGCACGCCTCGAAGCAGAAGCGCAGGCTCTCAGGCTCAACGGCTGTCATCCTGCCGACCGCTATCCTTACCCGTTCAAGCCGGAGAGCCCCGCTTTTTTTGAGCTCCCTTCCCACTATCTCCAGCAGGCTCCTTGCGATAGACAGCTCGTGCACCTTGCGCCCCCTCTCCGGCCCTATTCGCGGCCTTTATCCCCAGGCCTTCAAGCTCCTTAATCACCATCCGCGCCAGTTCCGGAATCTTTTTCTCCGTGGCCGGGGTCAGCCCGATGCCTGAGGCGGTGTCGATGGGGGCCGCGCCTATTATGACAACCTCAGGCGCATGCCCTTCAAACCTTGCTATGGCGAGGAGCTCCTTGACCCCCACGCCGTGGACCGCGCTGACAGGGGAGAGGCCCCGACCAATCTCCACGGCGGCTATCCTGCGCGGCGCTCCCGGGTCCACGCCAGAGAGGGCGTCAACTATGATGATGCGGTTGAATCCCTCCATAAGGGAGGTAAGCCCCAGCCCGAGCGTGCCGCCGTCGACGCACTCCACGCCCGGCGGGAAGGTGAACCGACGGTTCAGATGCTCTACGACCCTTACCCCGAGCCCCTCGTCCCTGAGGAGGATATTGCCGACACCCAGGACAAGTGCCTTTTTCCTGTCTTTTTTTCTCATACCGTTATTAAAGGGCTATCATATTCTAACAGAAAGTTTTTTTTAAACAAGCACGGCGGGAGGGCATTAAGGATGCCGCTTGACAAAAGTCAAGATAAAATGCAAAAATCTGCTATAATTCATCCAGTGTCTTGAAATATATTTTTTAGGAGGGAGCAGATGGATATACGCGAGGAGATAGAGAAGCTGGCTTA
This sequence comes from Deltaproteobacteria bacterium, assembly GCA_016235365.1. GTDB lineage: Bacteria > Desulfobacterota > GWC2-55-46 > GWC2-55-46 > GWC2-55-46 > JACRLF01. The sequence goes on from JACRLF010000047.1 coordinate 14,250, forward strand.
TGCGCTCTATGAAAAAAGCGGCAGGGTTCACGGCAGGGACCTGGAAAACTGGATCGAGGCCGAGGGTATCGTAAGGGCAAGGCGCGCGAAAAAAGAGGTAGTCACGGCCGCAAGGCAGGTGGAGCAGGCGGCCGAGGCGGTCGCGCAAAAGGTCAGGGAAAAGGTCAAGGAAACGGCCACGGCGTTGAAGACCGCGGCAAAAAGGGGCGTGAAAAAGGCAAGTCCGAAGAAGATGGAGCCTTAAAACGCCCGCAAAAGACAATTGCTTCTGGTGTCCATATAATCCCTCCATGGACGAATACTTTTATCTATTAAGGGTCATTGCGTGCCCGTGTGAACATACATAGCGAGCGCATTCTCCGCAGCTTGCTGCGGGGTCAAGCGAGCGAATAGAAATAGATGCTTCCTTATATGTCGAAGATTCCCCGCGGCTTGCCGCGGGGAGCTTCAATAGCCTTGCCGGTTTACGCTTTACAACTAAACTAAAAGGGCATTGAACAGGCATAGCGAGCGCGGGGCCCGCAGCAGGCTGCGGGCCCCGCGCTCGCTATGCTCGTTCAGGGAAGGGGGTTTCAGCGATGGGGACGGAAGGTTTTGACCCGGTCCAGTACAGGGCGGGGGCGCGCAGGGAGTGGGATTCCGTAGCCTCAGGCTGGCGCAAGTGGTGGCCGACGATAGAACGGCGCGGCGTGCATTGCAGCCGCACGCTCCTTGACATGGCCGGCGTAAAGGAGGGGCATAGGGTGCTCGACATCGCAACCGGCACGGGCGAGCCGGCCGTGACAGCGGCAGGGCTCGTCGGCCCATCAGGCAGCGTCACGGCCATAGACCAGTCCCCTGAGATGCTCGCCGTGGCCAGGGACAGGGCGGTGGCGAGCCAGTTGAGTAACATAAGCTTCATGGTGATGAACGCGGACGCCATCGACCTGCCTGAAAATGGCTTTGACGCGGCGCTGTGCCGCTGGGGCCTTATGTTCATGCCTGACCTCCCGGGCGTCATGGCGAGGGTGCACAGGGTGCTTGCGCCAGGCGGGAGGTTCAGCGCGGCGGTCTGGGGCCAGGCGCCGAAGGTGCCGATGGTGAGCGTGGCCTTCGGGGCGATACGGCGGTTGCTGAACCCGCCGCCTCCCGCACCGGGGACCCCTTCGATGTTCAGCCTCGCCGAGCCGGGACTCCTTGAGAAGGTCTTTGCGCGGGCGGGGTTCACGGACGTGCGCACGGAGAGGCTCACGGTAGCCATGGAGTTCGAATCTCCGGACGGGTATGTGGACTTTCTTAAGGACGTGGCGGCCCCGGTCTCAGCCATCGTCAACAAAGAGCCGCGGGCCGTGCAGGACCAGGTCTGGCGGGCCGTGGCAGAGGCCGCAAGAGAGCGCCTGGGGCCTGGAGGGACGGTCCGGATGGAGAACGAGACAATCTGCGTTGTGGGTACAAGACCGGCGTGAAAAAATTGGCCCTCCGGGGGCCTGGAAGCCCAAGGGCTTCAGAATGCTAAAAAAAAGGAGGCAGTTATGAAAAAAGCGAGCGGGATAGTCCGGCTGTCGATGATCATTCTCATGGCGGGCGCAACATTCGCGTCAGCTCAGATGGGCGGGATGGAACACGGCTCGGATATGAAGATGGAGAAGATGGAGGGGATGGAGCATAACGAAGGCCACGGCAAGGAAGCCCTGCGCTGGAAGCAGACGCTCACGGAAGACCAGAAGATGAAGGCCGATAAGATGCACCTTGAATTGAAAAAGGCCATGGGCGTGCTTGAGGCAAAGGTCAAGTTGAAGGAGGCTGAACTGAACACCATGGTCACGAAGGATAAGCCCGATACCAACGCCATCCACGGCAAGATAAACGAGATAGCGGAGCTGAAAAAGGAGATGATAACTAAGAAATACGACCATATAGTGGAGATGCGCTCCATACTCACCCCTGAACAGCGCGTATCATTCGACCTCGGGGTCGGCGGCTGGATGCATCACGAAGGTCGTCATTGAGGGAACGTAAGCGGACTGCCGCCGCTAAAGGCGGCGTCTATGCCAGGTTCCGGTAAACCGGCTGAGGTTCGCCTGCTATAAGTAATCAAAAAAGCCCTATCTGGACAGGGCCGGTTGGAACGGTCTCTTCCACGCCGCCGAAGACCTTGATCTTGCCGAACTCGCCGTCAAAGCCGGGCTTTACGGTTATATCTCCGCTGCGCACCTTCATGATAGCGCCGGCCGTAGTTGCCCCGGCAAGGCCGGTGAGCTCGTCTTCCGCCATGTCGAGCAGGATGTTGAATTCGCTCCTTGCAACGGATGTGAGCCTCTTATATTCCCTCTGCACCTTTACCGAGTTGACGCCTGTTCCCAACACCTCCGCGAGTATCTCCTCGAGCGGGACCATATGCCTTGCGGGGATGGCGTCAGCCGGGACAAACCCATCCGGCCTGTCGGCAAGCTCCTCGACCCTGCTCATCACCCCCACCGTCACTTCTTTGAGGCATACGGGGCACTTCCTGCCGGCCTTTAAGGACTCCTGCGGGGAAAATACCACGCCGCACCCCCTGTGCCCGTCGTGATGGTACTTGCCCTCTTCCGGATAGAACTCTACGGTATAGAGGAACCTCGACCTGTCTTTGCTCCTTATGACGCCGGTTATCTCATGGTAGTCAAGGGCGCAGTCGAAGACGTTTGCCTCCCTGCCGAGCTTGGAAGGGGAGTGCGCGTCCGAATTGGAGATCAGGGTTATCCCGTCGAGGGAGGAGAGCCGCCAGTTCATCCGCGGGTCCGAGGATAGGCCCGTCTCTATGGCGTGGATGTGCCCTGAGAGGTCTCCGAAGCATTCTTCTATGGAGTCGAAACCGGACTTGCTGCCGAAGATCGAGAACCAGGGGGTCCATGCGTGAGCGGGCACGAGCATAGCGTCAGGGGAGGCGTCAAGGACTATCTTCAGGAGGTCCTGGGCCGAAAAACCGAAGATGGGCCTGCCGTCCGAACGTATGTTGCCGAGCCTCATGAACGCCGAGTTCATCTTGCGGACCGAGGCAAGCGATGGGGCGAATATCAGGCTGTGGATCTTCCGGGTCTTGCCGTTACAGGTATAGATGTTGCTGACCTCGGCGGTCAGCATGAAGCGGGTGGGATTGTTTTTTTGGGATTGTTCTTTTAGTGCGTACAGCCCGTTGCCCGCGGGTTCGAGCTTTTCCTCGATGGACGCGAAGTGCGCGGGATGCGTGAAGTCTCCGGTGCCGAGGAGGTCTATCCCCTTTACCTTTGCC
>JACRLF010000006.1 GCA_016235365.1 Deltaproteobacteria bacterium
GATAGTTCACCCTTCTCACCAGGCTGACGGGCATCCGCTCGCCGTGCCTGATGAACCACCCTTAAGCCCAAGCTCCGGGGTATCCGTTGATACTGTTGATCATAGCTTGATTAGACCCCGAAGGAAACATTAAAAGAGCACCCGCGTTATTATTGACGCATGCGGCGTTTTTCATCCACGCCGTTTTTTCTTGAGGGTATTGTCCTATGCTGCGCGAAGGTAAAAAAGAAGGCGGAGACAGCTTCAATGACCCCCGGCACGGGATGTTTGGCAGGTTCGCTCTAACCGGGACGAAGACATACCTATCGCCGGTCAGGGTGCTTGCGGTCATGGCGCTGGCCATATTCACGGCAGAGGCGCTGGTGATAGTCGTCCTGTTCTTTATCCCGGGCGTATCAGGGCTGGCGCTGACGCTGATAGACGCGTCGCTGCTCGTCCTGCTTCTCTCTCCGGCCCTATACTTCCACCTCTTCCGCCCCCTTGTGCTCCTGGTCGATGAACGCAGGCGCGTCGAAGAGGAGCTTAAGACGGAGCGGGACAGGGCGCAGGGTTATCTCGATGTGGCCGGTGTGATACTGGTGGCGCTCGACAGGGACGGCCACGTCAAACTCATCAACAGAAAGAGCGCCGAGCTACTCGGATACGAGGAAAAGGATATCGCGGGTAAGGGGTGGTTCGACGAATTCACCCCCCCGGGCTCAAGGGCCGAGGCAAGGGCGTGGTTCTTACGCCTGATGATGGCGGGGGAGGGGGGTTCGGAGGGAAGCTATGAGAGCCCTCTGGTCACAAGGAGCGGCGAGGAGCGGGTCATACTCTGGAGCTACACGGTCCTGAGGGATAACGGCCATATCACCGGCGCACTGGGCTCAGGCGAGGACATAACGGAGCGCAAGAGGACCGAGATGGCCCTGGTCGAAAGCGAGACCAGATACCGCCTCATACACAACACCGCCTTTGATGCAATAATAGTATCCGACGACGGCGACAGGGTGACGGACTGCAACCCGAGCGCCGAGAAGATATTCGGCTACACGAGGGATGAGCTTATCGGCCTCAATCTTACGCTGTTGATGCCCGATAAGTACCGTGAACGCCACCGTGAGGGGCTCAAGAGGTTCCTTGCCGCCGGGACGAGCAGGGTCCAGGGGCGGATACAGGAGTTCGAATGCCTCCGTAAGGACGGCACGCTCCTGCCGATAGAGATAATATTGAACCACTTTACCCTCGGCGGCAGGACCTCCTTCACCGGGACTATCCGCGATATCACCGAACGGAAACGCGCTGAGCGGGAGAGGGAGTTCATACAGTCGAGTCTCAGCCAATCGCGGAAGATGGAGGCCATAGGGAGGCTTGCCGGGGGGATAGCGCATGACTTCAACAACGTGCTGACCGCCATCAGGGGCAACGCCGAGTTCGCCATGGAGGACATCGACAAGGAAGACCCGGCCTACCCGAGGCTTAACGAGATAATGCGCTCCGTGGAGCATGCCTCCAGGCTTACGCGCCAACTCCTCCTGTTCAGCCGGGGCCAGCCCGTCGAGCGCGCGCCGCTCAACATAAACACCGTCATAGAGAACCTCCTTGTGATGGTCACGAGGCTCCTGGGCGCGGACATAACGGTAGCGGCCGACCTTGCCCCCGACCTATGGACGGTGCTGGCCGATGAGGGCAACATCGAGCAGGTGGTCATGAACCTCGCGGTGAACGCGAGGGACGCCATGCCGAACGGGGGGCATATCGTCATCAAAACGGAAAACGTTGTCCTTGATGAGCGCTCCCGTCCCCCTGCCCCTGAGGCCCGCCCCGGCAGGTTCATCCGCCTTACCGTGTCAGATACCGGGGTCGGGATGGAGCAGGAGATCATCCAGCGCATATTCGAGCCGTTTTTCACCACGAAAGGGGCCGGCAAGGGCACGGGCCTCGGCCTCTCCGTCATCTACGGGGTCGTAAAACAGCTCGGTGGCTGGATAGCGGTAGAGAGCGAGCCGAATAAAGGCTCCGCGTTCAGGATATACCTGCCGGCGATAGAGGAGACTCCGCCTGTTTCGGGGTAGGACTGAGAAGGGGGTGAAGGCGCCTCTAAAAATCAGGGGAACTCCGATTAATTCCTTGGTTCGTCATTGCAAGCCCTTCGCTCTGTCATTCTGAGCGTAGCGAAGAATCTTGGTTTTTCGCTCAGGGTAAACTCCGCGAAGCAATCTCGTCTTAAAGTAAATCAAATAGTTGGAGATTGCTTCGTCGCGTGCGCTCCTCAATGACATCGAAAAAAGAATTATTCAGAGCTTCCTTAATTTTTAAAGGCGCCCTTACCGTATGTTCTTGCTCTCCGCCGCCCTCTGCTGATTGACCGGGCAGCCGATTATCCAGCCGTTTTCGCGCGCGCTGAAGTGGCTGTTCTTGCCGATTATGATATGGTCGTGGACGAAGAGGTCTACCGCGAGCGCGGCCCTGTCCAGGACCCTTGTCAACTGCCAGTCCACGTTTGAAGGTGTTGCGTCCCCGCTCGGGTGGTTATGCACGAATATGACCGAGCTCGCGTTGTGCTTGAACGCCTTTTCTATCGCCTTTCTCGGATATACGACCGTCTGGTTTATCGTACCTTCGTGCAGGACCTCTATGGACTGGACCTCGTTCCTGCCGTTCATGTATATGGCCAGGAACTTCTCCACCCGCTCCCCGGAGAGCGTCAGCTTGAGATAGTCAAGGACGTCCCTGGTGCAGGTGATAATGTCTTTGCCCATCATCCGTTCCTTTAAATAGACGCCGGTAATGTCTTTAAGGAGCTTTATAAGGACGACCGCGTTATCGCCTATCCCGTTTACGCCCCTGAGCTCTTCCGGGTCGGCGTCAAAGACGCCCCTCAACCCCTTGAACCTCGCGATCAATGCCTTTGCCATCTGCTTCACGTCCTTCTTCGGCACGGCGTAGAGGAGGATGAACTCCAGTATCTCATTGCTGTGAAAGCCCTGGAGCGAGCCCTGTTTGAACCGCTCTTTCAATATCTTCCTGTAGTCCCTGTTGGAGAACAGGACATTGGCTGTTTTTTTCCCGACGGTCTGTTGTTTCATCGTGCCGCACTGAAGGATCTGGTAGATGCCTGACTGACACCGACCGGCCGCGCCGCGCGCGGCCCCATCACCCCTTCACTCCCCTCCTTTATGATCACAATGCATTTTGAAGCACCCGTGCGGCAATGGACGCGGGCCTCGCAAAAGCGATGAATCTTTCATTGGAGCAACGGCCGTCATTGAAGCTCCCCAGCCTCAAGCCGCGGGGAATGCGCTCGCCATGTCATGTCCCACGCGCCCGTAGGATACAGACGCCGTTTAGACAGACCGCCGACTTTAATCGTCTGGATTGTCTTGATTATAAGCGATACCGAAACCGTTTTCCCCTGTCCCTCGGTACAGTAGGCGAAATCTTTTATTTTACAATTTCTAAAGCAATTTTTAAACTGAGTATTCAGTCAGTTACACAAAAAATGTGTCCATGCTAAAAAGACGGCATGGAACTACTCTTCCAGGAAGGCAACTACGTAATAAAGACCCTTTCCGCACACGAGGAGATCGAAGCCGCTTTTCGCTTAAGACACGATGTCTATTGCGATGAGCTTAAATGGGTGCCACCTTCTCCCGACGGAATAGAAACAGACCGATATGATTCTTTTTCCGAAAGCATAGGTGTATTTGACAGCACTCGAAGGATCGTAGGATATATCAGGATCATTCCTTCGCCTTATCCTTTTATGATAGAAAAAGAGTTCGCTTCCCTTATGTCCGAAGGGGCAAAGATCGATAAAAACGCAGATGTACACGAGGTTACCAGGCTATGTGTAAAAAAAGAAACCAGGTCCAGCCTATCTTTTACAAATATTTCCCATCTGCTTTATAAGGGGCTTTATCAATGGAATCTTTCCAATAAAATGAGACATTCAGTGATGGTGGTTGACAAAAGGTGCTACAGGCACCTGCGTTTGACATGTCTTCCTGTAGAGGCGGTAGGTGATTTTCATACAATGCCGGACGGCGTAAAGGCTGCTGTATGCACACTGGATTGGCGCAGGTTTGAGGAGTTATCCATGGAGAAAAGGCCGGAATTTCTCAATTGGATGTCTAAACTACCAGTCCATTATCCATCGCAATTGCTATCGCATGGGCTTTATTGACGGCATTCAGCTTCTTCTCGATATTCTGGACATGGAATTTAACGGTCCTCTCGCTTATATTCAGTATAACCGAGATCTCCCAGTTGGTCTTCCCCTCCTTCATCCAGTTCATTACCTCTTTCTCACGTTTTGAGAGCACATAGGCCGTAGGCGCCTGGCTATCCCTGCATATCCTGAGCAGCGCCTGATGGATGTGCGGGGTCAGGACATCCAGAATCTTCAAATGATGGTTATTGAAGCGATTACGGTCACTGGAGAATGAAAATATGCTGCCCTTGTAAGATGGCCCGTTTATTCCGCTGGTCAAGCCGTATTTCAATCCGAAATCAGAGGCCTTATTCATCAAATCCACATGCTGTCTGTCAGAAAACACCCGTAACGCATCTGCCCAGAAGTGCGTCTCAAAAAACCTATAGATATAGCGTACGATAGGGTCATTTTTGTAAAACTCTCCGGCCGTATAAATACGCGTCCATTCCTGGGGATAATTCAAGTCGGCATTGATAATATTAACAAGCTTGCCACTATTAACTTCACCGATTGCGCAAACGCCGTTATCAGCGCAGGCCATCTCCTTAAGCCTCCATACAACGCCTATTATGTCGTCCTCTGTCCTGCATTGCACACACCTATGGATCAGATAGAGGATGTCGCTCAATTCCTTCCTGGAGAAGTTCTGGTAGTGCATAATCGCCTCCGTCGTCAAGAATAGTTGAGGTCAAATCAACCTATCGGCCGCAAACGGCTCCTCGACCCGATACACTGCTTTCTCTTCCACCATATTGACAAGGGCGTTGTTGAGATGGAGCGTTATGATATCCATTATCCGCTTATGCCGGTCGTTGAACCTGTCCTTCTTCGCGGCGAAGGAAAATATGCCTATCTCTTCGCGCCTCGGGAGGAATATCCCGCTCGATACGCCGTATCTGAGGCCAAAATCCGCTGCTTGTCTTATGAGCAGTCTGGATGAATGATCATTGCATGTCTTGAATATATCAGACCACAACTGGGTCACTGAAAATCGCGCGTGCCGTTTTATGACAGGGTCGATGCGGTAAAGCTGCTCGGAGGTATAGCGGTCGAGCCAGTCCTCCGGGTAATTGCCGTTGATGATCTTTACGACTTCCTTCAGTTCGCCGCACGAGACCTTACCCAGGCCGCAGATTGAGTAATCGGCGCGGAGGAGATCCATTGCGCGCAGCAAGAGTCTCCCGATATCCCGCTCGGTGGCGCAGACGTTTGCCCCCTCGATAATCTCCAGGATGGATATCAGCTCTTTCTTGGAAAACCCTTCTATCGACATCGCCGTGCCTGTGGGTCTCATGCGAAGCTCAAGCGCTCTTATTTTTTAGCGTCCCTTGGGGCGGAATGGCACCTGAAGCAATTCCTTATCGGGAAGGCCACCCTGTCATGGCATCTGCCGCAGAACTCCCCCTTCCATATGCCGATCATGGATATAGGGGTGGCCCCGGCCTTCTCTTCGAATATCTTCGGGTGGCATACGCCGCATTTGAGCCACACCGTGTGCGAGGAATGAGGGAATATGACGTCCGGCATGAAGTCCAGCTTGGATCTTATAAGGACGTCCGGCGGGGTTTGAAGAGGCTCGGCCGGCGCTTCAGCGCCAGGTATGGAATCGCGGGGCGAGATTATGCCGATGCCTATGGCCTTTGACCAGTCCACAAAACCGTAATCGTCCCTCGGAAGGACCGAAAGAGAGACCACGTCCGGCGTCGGGTCGAGAAAGCCCATCCGCGTCCGTTTGAGCTGGCCGGGCTCTCTTTTATACTGATATCCCGTCCTTTCGTCCGGCGGCGGCTCCATAGGCCGATCCTCGCCTATAGAGAGCGCCGGACGAAGTATCGAGACGCAAAGGAGGAAGTACAGGAGAGGCTTCCAGGAGACCTTGAAGCTCCCCGCGGCTTTTCCGCTGGAATCTTCGACATGTAAGGAAGTATCTATATCCGATTCGCTCGCTTGACCCCGCGGCAAGCTGTGGGGAATGCGCTCGCTATGCATGTTAAAGGATTGACGCCGCGGAATGTTCATCTCGGACCCGATGTGCAGGATTTAATAAACCCTCCCCGGGCTTGGAAGCCCCATGGGTTTCAGAACGCTAAAAAATTAATGGAACCATCCGAAATAATAGCACAATCACAACCATTTGGCAAGTGAAACCGGGCAGGCGCATATCCGGGCCGGCCTGCTATATCTTTTCGATCCTGTAGAGCCTCCTGCCGAGCCCCGCGGCCTCGGCGGCCTTCAACTGCACGGTCCAGTCCACGTCCGGATGCACCCCCCTGAACTTATCCCCCCCTCTGGCGAAGCCGTCCTTCAATGCGGTGTTCCTGAAGCCCTCCTGGGCGTTGACGAGGTCCGCGCACGCCTGGTCTATCGCGACCGGGTCGCTTGAGGCGGCTATGCCCACGTCCGGCACTATCGGCGCGTCGTTGTGGCCGTAGCAGTCGCAAGCCGGGCTTACCCGCGTTATGAAGTTGAGGAAGACGCTCCTCTCCCCCTTGGCGCGGAGTACGCCCCTGGCGTACTCTATCATCTTCTCCTGCAGGTTGGAGGCCGTCTCATCCCACCTTATCCTTATAGTCCCCTCGGGGCACGCGGCTATGCAGTGGCCGCACCCTATGCAGGCCCCCTCGTTTATGACCGCCGCGGCGCCGACGTCTATCGCATCGACCGGGCATGCAAGGGCGCACTCCCCGCACGCCGTGCACCCTGAGGGGTCGACCACCGGGGCGCAGTTTGAATGCTGCGAGAGCTTGCCCTCGCGCGAGGCGCACCCCATGCCGACGTTCTTCAAGGCCCCGCCGAAGCCCGTGAGCTCGTGGCACTTGAAGTGAGTCAGCACGACAAGGGCGCTCGCGTTGACGATCCCGCCTGCTATGCTTACCTCCTTGAAGTGCCTGCCGTTCACCTCCACGGGGACCCTGTACTCACCCCTGAGCCCGTCGGCTATGACTATCGGGGCGGAGACGACCGCGTAATCGAACCCGTTCTCGATAGCCGTCGTGATGTGGGCGACGGTATCGCCCCTCGTGCCGACATAGAGCGTATTGGTGTCCGTGAGGAACGGGGACGCCCCCGTCTCCCTGACCCTCTCGACTACCCTCCTGACGAAGACCGGCTGTATATACGACGTGTTGCCCTTCTCCCCGAAGTGGAGCTTTATGGCGGCGAGGCGGCCTTTCTTGAAGCGCCCCTTTATCCCCACGCCCTCAAGAAGTCCGTCTATCTTGTCAAGGAGGTTCCTCTTTGCGTCGGCCCGCAGGTCGGCGAAGTATACGGTGGATCTTTCTCCATGCATGGCGGCTCCCCCCTAACAGGCTGCTGAAAAACCCCGGCAAAGCGTCAGGTTGCTCAAAAAGCTCCAGATGCGAGAAGTCGAGAAGTGAGGAGTGAGGCGTACTCGCATTGTACGCCGCAACGACGAGCGCCGATGACGACAAAGCAGATGGGGCTTTTTCAGCAACCTGCTACGGGTCATATCTCTATTATTACCGGGAGTATCACCGGCCTTCTTTCAAGGGCCTTGTTGAAAAACCTCCTCAAGCCCCTCCGTATCTCTTCCTTGACCTCGAGCTGCTCGCCCCTGGCCTCCGTGTTTATGTTGTTGAGGGTGTCCATGACGACGTTCCTCGCGCCCTCTATGAGGTGCGGGCTCTCCTCCTCGAAGACAAGCCCCCTCGTGACTATGTCGGGGCCATAGACGATCTCGCCGGTCTTCTCGTTCAGCGCGACCACGGCGAGCACCAGCCCGTCCTGCGACAGGTGCGTCCGGTCCTTCAAGACCATCTGTCCGACGTCGCCCACCCCCTTGCCGTCCACGAAGACCTTGCCGGCCTCGACCCTGTCCGTTATCCCGGCCCCCGTAGCGGTGAACTCTATGACGTCTCCGTCTTCGGCTAACATTATGTTCTTCTCCGGTATGCCGACCTTCTGCGCCAGGCGCGAGTGGAGCACGAGGTGCCTCAACTCCCCGTGCACCGGTATGAAGTACCTGGGCCTCGGTGGTTCATCATGGTGGCTATCGCCTTCTCATGCCCGGGTATGAACTTGGAGGAGAGTATTACGGTGTCCCCCCGCTCCACCTTGAGCTGCTTGTGGTTGTCCATCGCCATCCTCGTGAGCGCGCTCATCGGCTCCCCCTGGCTCCCCGTGGTCAGGAGCACCACCCTGTGGTGCGGGAGCGAATCGAGCTCCTTCAGGTCCGCTATCAGCCCGTCCGGGGCCTTGAGGTACCCGAGCGTCCTCGCTATCCTTACGTTGGCGAGCATGCTCTTGCCGTTGAGCACGACCTTCCTGCCGAACTTCACGGCCGCGTCGAACACCTGCTGGACGCGGTGTATGTTCGAGGAGAACGCGGCCACAATGATCCTGCCCTCGCACCTCCTGAATATCTCCTCGAGGTTATACCCTATCTCCTTTTCAGAGAGCGTATAGCCCTCCTTCTCCACGTTGGTCGAGTCCGACATGAGCGCTAACACGCCCTTTTCGCCGTACTCGGAGAACCTGGCGTAGTCGAGCACCTCGCCGTCCACCGGGGTCTGGTCGAGCTTGAAGTCCCCGGTGTGGACGACTACGCCCAGGGGGGTCGAGATGGCGAGGGCGCACCCGTCGGCTATGGAATGGCATACCCTTATGAACTCCACGTCAAAAGGCCCTATGGATACGACGTCGCGGGGTCTTACGGTCTGGAACACGGTGGACTTGGCGAGCCCGAACTCGATGAGCTTCTCCTCTATGAGCCCTATGGTCAGGGCCGTGGCGTAGATAGGGGCGTCTATCTCCCTCAGCACGAAGGGGAGTGCCCCGGTGTGGTCCTCGTGGCCGTGGGTTATAAAGAAGGCCTTCACCTTCTCCCTGTTCCTCTTTAGGTAGGTTATGTCCGGGATGACTATGTCTATGCCGAGCATATAGTCCTCCGGGAACATGAGCCCGCAGTCCACCACTATTATGGCGTCCCCGTACTCCAGGCACATCATGTTGAGCCCTATCTCTCCGAGGCCGCCCAGAGGTATTATCCTGAGCGCGGGCCCCGGTACTTCGCGGCCCGGACCTTCAATCCCTATTTCAGCGTCTGTCATCTCTTGTCAGCCTTCCGGCGCAGAGGCCGCCGTGTTGAATGTGCATAGCGAGCGCATTCCCATAACAGGTTGTTGAAAAACCCTCGCGTCCGTTCAGGCTGTTCAAAAAGCTCCCGACCCACGCCACTTGGCGTGGGTGCCCCGAAGACGTCGAGGAGCGAGGAATGAGGCGTATTTTGTCCATACGCCGTAGCAGAGCAACGATGACAACGCAGTAGATGGACTTTTTCAACAGCCTGCTAAGCCCAAGCTGTGGGGTATCCGTTGGTACTGTAGACATAGCTTGCCGCGGGAGATCAGACCACGCAGGAAACATTAAAAGCCCTTGCTGTCAGAACAGGTCTTAGTCTCGATGGTGTCGTTCCCCTTGCCGAGATAACCCACGTTATTTCCGTCCACCAGAACCTGCAAACGGAATACGTCATCGAGCTTGAAGTCTATTCTATCGAGGAAGCTTTCCATTGGCTGTCCGCATAAGGGCTGATCGCCCACGGTCCCGTTCACTTCAAGATTAGGGTTAGTATCCTCAAAATAGCCGTCTGGTTTTACTCGATTCACATGCCCGTTATAACCTGTGCTCCCCTCCCTATTCCAGTCCATTTTCCCGGATCCCTGAGTGTCTATCATTTCGAAATGGAGATGGGACTGGCCTCCGGTATTCCCGTAAAAACTTGAAGTCCCCGTGTTGCCGGACGACCCTATCGCATGCCCCTTGCTGACCATATCGCCATAACTCACGTTCAGCACGGAAAGATGCGCATAGAGCGTATAGATATGCCTTTCATCAGCGCCGGCATCAGGGGTATGGTCTATGATCACCGTAAATCCATAATTCGGGTTTCCAGGCACAAACGACGACCTCACCACCATGCCGCGCTCGCTCGCCTCGACTTCCGTCCCCTCATCTGAAGCGTAATCGATCCCGTAATGCGTCCTGCCGTTTTTGCGGTCCGAACCGAACACGTCTCTTATTTCATCTGTGACAGGCTCCTTGAACTTTAATTCCCCCATCCGCCCCTCCTTATCAGTTGATTTCCATCATATATAAATCGTAACCGATGCCCTTATTGTTTTTTTTCCAATACCGCTGGTATACTATCCGAGTTCCGTCCGGCGAAAGACCATAAAACCTCCCTAAATCAGCCCCATCCACAATACACTCGGTCTTTGCCCGGCTTTGCGAAAAACGACGGATGCACCAATCGTCGCTTTCCCTGTAGACCATATCCCCATCAGACAACACAGCGTAACTGATGTCCGTAAACTTCAGATCGAACTCCAATATCTCCTTGCAATCCAGCCCGCCCTGTTTAATGTCGCAGGTGTAAAAATAATATCTGGTTCTCCCCATCAAGCTCCCCATCTTTACTTCGCTATTGGGTTCAACCGAACGCAGAAAGAACGTTTTGTTTTTTATAGCTATTGGACTCCCAGGCTGTCCTTTGATGCCAAGGTCGCGGCCCGGGATAAATACCCTCGACCAGCCGTTCTCTCCGAAAATCTCCACCCCCAGGCTCGCATTGTTATTCTCGTCAAATGCCATGGCGACTATGCCCGATGAATCGGCAAGCCATGTCGGCTTGATATGGGTCCACTCGTTCTCAAGCCAGCGCACCTCCCACTTCGGCTCCGGCATCTTAAACGGCGTATCATGCCTGCCCCCGAGAAAGGCCTTTGCCCCATCCGGAGATACAACGTCGGCGAATTCAGGCCTGTCCCGCCTTGTGGCGAATTTTTCCACCTTGCCCGTGGACACCTCGTAGCGGTAAAGGTCCTCAACGTACCCCTGCCACATGGCCTCGCCCTCCAGCTCCCCCTCAGGAGGCTCAATGCGTCCCCTGTCTATCCGCGAGCTTTTCCAGTCAAGATATAAGACCCACTTCCCGTCCCTCGTGCAGTTCAAGGGGTAATCGGATCTTTTCGTGCTTACAACAGTCCATTGCCCTTTCAAGTCCACCAACCTTAAACCCTTCTCGCCATAGACCAGGAGCCTGTCATTCCCGCACCATCTGACCTTGGAAACAACGAAACCGATATCGCGCGCAACGAGCCTCTCTTTTTTGGTTTTCGCACCCGTATCTTCACGGCCCTGCGTTTCAAGCGCATGACTATTCAAGGGTGGGCAAAGAAAGACGGATAAGATTAGAAAGAGCGCCAATGAAACAATCCCGTTTCTGCAAGCGCCCATCGTGGATTTGCCTCCATATCGAAACAGACCTGATTAAAGAAAGGCTCCTAAAGCTTACGATTACTTACGCATACAATATATGGTGTTTCTTTTCCGTACCTGATTTTTCATCTTACTGTTTTCCTTGGTGAATCCGGCAAAATTTATTCAACACATTCAACATTTAACCCAAAGACGGCAAATTGGATTTTCCCGCATCCCCTCGGATCACCCGAGCATCTTTTTTATGGAGTCCTTCGTCATGGTCCGGAGGGCCTTCTCCCCCACCCCCTCTGAGGGGAACGGCGCGCCGAAAGAGACGGAGACGTCCGCGGTAGTTATGAAAAAACCTCCACGCTTCAGTATCGCGCTCGTCCCCTTTATCGCTACCGGCACGACCGGGACGCCGCTCTTTGCGGCGAGCATGAACGCGCCCCTTTTAAACGGCAGCAGCTCGTCGCTCTGGCTTCTGGTCCCCTCCGGGAATATCACCACGGAAACGCCCCTCCTTATCCTGTCGGCCGCGGCCTCGAGGCTTTTAAAAGCGCTCGCGGCGTTCTCCCTCTCTATGGGGATATGTCCGGCAATGGACATGGCCCAGCCGATAAGGGGTGTCTTGAAGAGGCTCTTTTTCGCGACCCACCGGAAGTCCGCCGGGATCGCCCGCTGCAGGGCCGGGATGTCGAAGGCCCCCTGATGGTTTGACATGAATATCACGGCGCGGCCCCTGGGGATGTTCTCAAGACCATTTACGTTAAGGCGCACCCCCGCAAGCGCGAGTATTGCCCCGCCCCAGAGCGCGGTGAGCCTGCCCATGCATCTGCCGCCGCATCCGAATACATAGGCTATGAGCATCAGCACAAAAAAAAAGGCCGTTACGGGCAACCCCGCCCCCCAGACCAGCAATGTCCTGAAAAACGCCATGCACCGGCCCTTTCGAACAAAAACCTGAATCCTCCTGAGAAACGAAACATCAATTCTTTATTATATACCATTAATACGGACGTTTTGGACAAAAAAATGAAAATTTTGCGGTCTTGAGGGCCGGACTGGCGGCGAGCAAAAAGCTTGCAGATTCCATCAATGGATGATAAATTACAAATTCGCCGATAAACTTTACCGCTTATACGGTTTATAATCTATCAAAACAGGAGCTTCCTTATGGCAGGAGTGAACAAGGTAATTCTTCTCGGCAACCTCGGCGCCGACCCCGAGATGCGCTACACGCCGGGCGGCATGGCGGTGGCGAACTTCAGGCTGGCCACGAGCGAGACGCGGACGAACAAGGAAGGACAGAAAGAGACCAAGACCGAGTGGCACAGGGTAGTGACCTTCGGCAAGCTCGCCGAGATTTGCGGCGAATACCTCTCCAAGGGCAAGCAGGTCTACATAGAGGGCAAGATACAGACAAGGAGCTGGGACGACAAGGACGGCAACAAGCGCTACACCACCGAGATACTGGCCAACTCCATGCAGATGCTCGGGGGGCCCAGGGACTCATCCGGCGGAGCGCCGGAGCCCCCGGCCGCGGAGATGCCACCTTCCGATATCGAGGACGTGCCGTTTTAACCGGAGCAAGCATGACAAAGGCCGAGGTAATATCCCCAGCCGGGAACCTCGCTTCCCTCAAAGCGGCGGTAGACAGCGGCGCCGACGCGGTATACATCGGGTTCAGCGACTCCACCAACGCGCGGAACTTCGAGGGCCTCAACTTCACCCATGAGGAGATAGCCGAGGGGATAAGGCACGTAAGGGCGAAAGGGAAGAAGTTCTTCGTCGCCGTGAACACCTTCCCGCAGACGGACACCTGCGCGAAGTGGCGCACCGCCGTTGACCGAGCCGTGGAGCTCGGCGCGGACGCCGTCATAATAGCCAACCTCGGCATCCTCAAGTACGCCAGGGATAGGCACCCCGGGGCCAACATCCACCTGAGCACGCAGGCGAGCGCGTCCAACTACGAGAGCATAAATTTCTACAACAGGCACTTCGGCATAAAAAGAGTCGTGCTCCCCAGGGTCTTGACCGTCCGGGAAATAAAGGAACTGAAGAAGAACACGGACGTGGAGATAGAGGTCTTCGCCCTCGGGGGGTTGTGCATAAACATAGAGGGCAGGTGCTATCTATCCTCTTTTGTCACGGGCGCGTCCACCAACACCGAGGGGGCCTGCTCGCCATCCAGGTTCGTCCGCTTCGCCCCCACCAACGGCGGGGGCATGACCATCTCACTCAACAACGTCCTCTTGAACAGGCTCGGCCCGGAGGAATACTCCCCGTACCCCACATGCTGCAAGGGGCGCTACATAAGGCCCGGCAATGAGACGGCCTACGCCATCGAGGACCCGGAGTCGCTCAACGTCCTTGAAATACTGCCAGGGCTCATAGAGGCTGGCGTGGCGGCGTTCAAGATAGAGGGCCGCCAGAGGACAAAGAGCTACGTGGCGTCGATGACGGGGGTGATGAGACAGGCGATAGACTCGTATTACTCGTCGCCCTCCTCCTATACGGTAAGACCAGAGTGGAGCGCCAGGACGGTTGCGAGCTTTGAGGGGAGCAGGGAGACCCTCGGCTCCTACCTCGTGAAGTAGGTTCCCATCCTCCCGCGCCGCCGGCTGACGGGCAAAGGGGTCGAGGCCGCTTCAGGCCCTGTTGCCACGAAACCTCATCGTGTATCTCCATCAAAATCAGCGGGACCTGCCGCGCCCTTGAGCGGAGCGAGTACCCGCGCGCAATTTTAAGTTTGACATTAACGGGTCCGGGCCCTAAAATATAAGTGTAACGGCGTTATCGGGGCCGAAGGGCTTAAAGAGGCCGGGCGTCGGTAATACTGACACTAAGATTTTTCAGGAGGTCTTTATTATATGCCGATCTACGAATACAGGTGCACGGATTGCGGCAAGGAGTTCGAGGTAATCCAGAAGTTCTCCGACAAGCCCATCACGAATTGCGTCCACTGCTCCGGCAAAAAGGTGGAGAAGCTCATCTCGCAGTCCTCTTTCGTCCTCAAGGGCAGCGGCTGGCACGCTACCGACTACGCCAAGAAGGACAACGCAAAGAAAGAAGACGCCCCGAAAAAACCGGATTGCTCAGGTTGCTGCCCTTCTTCATAGAGGACTGTGTCGCGTCCTCAGGGCACAGCCTTTTGACTTTTGGCCCGGACTGTAGTACATACGGTCCGGGCCAAAAGTTTTTTACGCCCATGTTAAATCTCACGCGATGGTCAGGATATAGTGAAATGGATATAAGACAGACCGCCGTAAACGCCGCCAGGAAGGCGGGCGCTCTCCTCAGGGAGAACCTCGGACGCGCCGGGAGGATAGAGTTCAAGGGCGTGGTCGACCTGGTGACCGAGATGGACACGCGGTCCGAGTCTATAATCGTGGAGGAGATAAAAAAGGTCTTTCCTGACCACGGCATACTCGCAGAGGAGGGCGCCGAGCTCCTCTCGAATTCCGGCCGCAGGTGGGTCATAGACCCGCTCGACGGGACCACCAATTACGCCCACGGTTTCCCCTGGTTCTGCGTCTCCATAGCGTTAGAGGATAACGGCGCCGTCGTCCTCGGGGTCGTCTACAACCCTATGCTCGATGAGCTCTTCGTGGCCGAGGCCGGCAAGGGGGCGTACCTGAACGGCGTGAAGATAACGGTCTCCGGGATAGATTCGCTCGACAAGGGCCTCCTGGCCACGGGCTTCCCCTACGACGTCCGCTCCTCCACGGAGAACAACCTCGACCACTTCGGGAGGTTCGCCGTAAGGGCCCAGGCCATAAGGAGGGCCGGAGCGGCGGCGCTCGACCTGAGCTACGTGGGGTGCGGCAGGTTCGACGGCTTCTGGGAGATGAAGCTGCGCCCATGGGACGTGGCGGCCGCATGGCTTATAGTCAGAGAGGCCGGCGGAGTGGTGACCGACTTCAAGGGCGGCCCTTTTTCCATCCACGGCAGGGAATGCCTCGCCTCAAACGCCCTTATTCATCGGCAGATGGTCGAGGTGCTCTCAAAACAGCCCGGCGGCCTTTCAGAGCCGTAAGGACCTATGAAACCTCTGAAAAATTCGCTTTCTGTCCGTCATTCTGAGGAGCGGCGCGACGAAGAATCCCGGGACCTGCTGAATCAATTTAAAACAGGACTCTTCGCGGAGCCTGTCCTGAACGAAAGAGCGAGATTCTTCGCGGAGTTTATCCTGAGCGCAGAACCAAGATTCTTCGCGGAGCCTGTCCTGAGCAAAAGAGAGAGATTCTTCGCTACGCTCAGAATGACAGAGCGAAGGGATCAGAATGACAGAACGAAGGAATCGGAATGACCCCATTGGCAGAATTTTTCAGAGGCTCCCTATGAATATAATACTGCGTCTGCTGATACTCGTGGCCGGGATATTCCTAGCGGCATACCTCGTGCCCGGCATAACCGTGGAAGGCTACTGGCCCGCGGTAAAGGCGTCCGTGCTCCTCGGCCTGATGAATATCTTCATACGCCCAGTCATACTGCTCCTCACCCTGCCCATAAGCCTCATAACGCTCGGCCTCTTCACCCTCGTGATAAACGGCCTCATCCTCTGGTCGGTGGGACATATAGTGGACGGCTTTGCGGTGTCAGGCCTTCTTGCCGCAATCGTCGGGTCGGTTGTGGTGAGCATACTGAGCATAGTCCTGAACAGGTTCTTATAGATCAGGCCCCGGCACGCGATAAAATCCGCAGGGTAACGTCAAGTATTTTGTGTCAGTGAGAAAGGGGTAGCGGTTCCTTGTTTCTTGTTTTCGCAGGTAAATACCGCGAAGAGTATCCTTTCGATGCTGATTTTGTCGCTGAATACTCC
>JACRLF010000141.1 GCA_016235365.1 Deltaproteobacteria bacterium
ATGACGGAATACGGCCCCACCTCGACCCCGCTGTCGAGCTCGGCGGTCGGGTGGACGCAGGCGGTCGGGTCTATCTTGACGCCCTTGCCTATCTTCTCAGCCGGCTTGTTCATTAATAAGCCCTGCCTTTCATGACGACGTATCTGAATACTTAAAGCGCCTTGCTTGTGAAAATATATGGCGTGCGCGGCGGGTGCGGTCGGCCTCTTGGAGCCGAAGCCCGCACGATGAGGCCGTGGAGCGGGCGATCGCGCCGCCCCCCTCACTTCTCCATGATGGTGGCCATAAGCTCGGCCTCGGCAACGAGCGCGCCGCCTACTGTGGCCGTGCCCTTGAAGGCCCAGATGGCGCCCCTGCATTTTGTGACGGTCATATTTATCTCGAGCGTATCCCCCGGCAGTACCGGTTTCCTGAACCGCGCCCTGTCTATGCCCATGAAGTACACCACCTTGTTGTTCACGTTCGCGGATTTGAAGGCCAGCACCCCGCCGACCTGGGCCATGGCCTCTATTATCAGCACCCCGGGCATTATCGGGTGGCCGGGGAAGTGGCCGAGGAAGAACGGCTCGTTGATGGTGACGTTTTTCAGCCCCTTTGCCGATTTCCCCTCTTCAAACTCCACTATCCTGTCTATCAGGAGAAATGGATAGCGGTGCGGGAGTATGGACATGATCTCGGTAATGGT
Source organism: Deltaproteobacteria bacterium (assembly GCA_016235365.1). Taxonomy (GTDB): domain Bacteria; phylum Desulfobacterota; class GWC2-55-46; order GWC2-55-46; family GWC2-55-46; genus JACRLF01. The sequence goes on from JACRLF010000141.1 coordinate 686, forward strand.
TATCATCGCGCCTCCTCTGTTCTTATTGCCGGGTTAAGCCGCGAAAGCCTGCGCATCCTGATTACGCTGAGAATTCCAGGCGTCACTCCTGCGGCTTCTCAAGCTTGCTCAGCCGCTTTTCCAGCTCTTCCAGCTTCTTTTTAAGCTCGGGCAGTTTGCCGTAGACGACGGACGCCCTCAGCCACTCCTTGTGCGGTATCGCCGGGAAGCCGGAATATACGGATCTCGGGGGGATGTCGTTGGTGGCGCCGGCCTTGGCGCCCAGGGATGAGTCGTCGCCTATCTCTATATGGCCGGCTATTCCGGCCTGGCCGGCCACCTGGACCCTGTTGCCTATGCGGGTGCTCCCGGCTATCCCGGCCTGCGCCACTATCACGGAGTCCGTGCCGACCTTGACGTTATGCGCTATCTGGACGAGGTTGTCTATCTTTGTGCCCCTGCCTATCACGGTTGAACCTATCGTGGCCCGGTCTATGGTAACGCAGGCGCCGACCTCGACGTCGTCCTCTATGCGCACTATGCCGCGCTGAGGGATCTTCTCGTACCGGGACCCGGCCCGCGCGTAGCCGAAGCCGTCGCTCCCCACGACCGAATTGCAGTGGATGATGACCCTGCTGCCTATCTGGCAGCCTTCCCTGACGCGCACCCCTGAATGGAGGACCGTGTCGTCCCCGACCCTTGCGCCCCGGCCTATGTATACCCCGGGGTAAAGCGTTGTCCGGTCCCCTATGACCGCCCCTTCCTCAACGACCGCGAACGCCTGAATAGAGGCGTCTGTGCCTATCGCGGCTTTCGGGCTTACCTCGGCCTTCGGATGGATGCCGGGGACAACCGGGGGCTGGGGCCTGAAAATGTCCATCACCCGCACGAAGGCGAGAAGGGGGTCTTTTACAAGGATCAGGTTCTTAATCGCGCCATTTGCCGGCGGAGAGTCGGACTCGCGCAGGATGACGGCTGTAGCGCCCGTGGACTTAAGAAGCTTCAAATGCCTCCTGTCGGAGATAAACGTGATATCGCCCTCCGTCGCCTCTTCTATGGGGGCGACGTCCCTTACGGCCGCGGCCTCATCGCCGACCACGCACCCGGCGACCGCTACGGCTATCTCTTTGAGGGTCAACTCCACCTGGTCTACTTAGCCTTCTGTCTTTTGTCGTACACCTTGATTACCTCGTCCGTCAGGTCCGTGTCCGCCGGGGCGTAGAGGAGCCCGCCGACGGACTTTTCAAATACGTAGGCGTAGCCCTTTTTCTTCGCCACCTCTTCCACGACCGACTTCAGGTCCTCTATTATCTGGGCCTCGGTGGAGACCTTTTTCTTGTTCAGGTCGTCGTTGTACTGCATGTACTGCCTCTGAAAGTCCTGGGCCTTCGCGTTGAGCTCCTGTTCCTTCTGTTCCCTGGTCTCCTTGTTCCAGAGGCTCCCCTTCTTGGTTATCTCGTCCTTGAGCTTCTTTAGCTCTTCCTGTTTGAGGTTAAGCACGTCTTCGAGCTTTTTAGCCTCTTCCTTCAACGCATCTTTGGCCTTGACCCCGGCCACGCACTCATTGAGCGCGCGCTGGAGGTTGGCGTAGCCTATCTTGACATCGGCCGACGCGCCCACGCGCGCAAAGGCCATCAACGCGACAAAGGCGCATACCATGACGCTGATATATCTCATATCCACTCTCCTTGTAAGCCGTTTTATGAACTTCCTTGAATACCCCTGTCCATCGGGGCCTGACGATAAATGATTGATTATACATCAAAACAGGAGCGCTTTTCCATCCATATGCAATTGGGGGGGCGATTGCCCCCGAGGCAAGCCGCGCAAAACCGTACCCCGGGGGAGGCGATGAACCACGCCGCGAACCGGGCAACAGGGTGTCCGGAGGAAAACATTTTTATTCATGCGCGGCAAGCCACGGGAATCATACTTGAAGGAAACGTTAAAAGACGCTTCCGATGGCGAACTCCCATTGCTGGGACTTCTCCCCCGCGCGCTTGTTCAGGTTGAACCCGAGCTCAAGCCGCAACGGCCCTATGGGGGAGAACCACCTGATGCCGAAGCCGGACCCGTACCTTATATCCCCGAAGTCGATCCTGCCCTCGTATGCGTTGCCGGCGTCCAGGAACACGACCCCCCTTACGCTTTTCTGCTCGGGCATGATCGGGAACAGGAATTCGGTATTTACGATCATCATCGTGGTCCCGCCTATGAGGTCCCCGGTGGCCGCGTCCTTCGGCCCTATTGACCTGGCCTCAAAGCCCCTTATCGAATTCATGCCGCCGAGGAAGTATTTTTCGTATATAGGCACCGAATGTCCGTCATAGCTCTGGATATGGCCGAGGCTGCCGCGTATGGAGAACGTGGTGTCCCACGGCAGGCCGAAGAACTTTATGGCGTCGCCCTCGTATTTGATGAAGTAGCTCGTTCCCCCAAGCGGCCCTCCGGCGAACTCGGTGGAAAAGGTCACCACCGCCCCCTCGGTCGGGAAGAAGGCGTCGTCGCGGGTGTCCCTTCTGACGGCGGCCTTGATGCTGCTCTCGGTGTTCTTGCCGGCCTGCTCCTGTATGTAGCTCGACGCCGTGTCCGCCACGTCCGTGATATTAACGTCCTCGAGCTTATAGGTAAGATATCCCCGCGTATACCTGTCGTAGACGGGGAAGCCGAACCTCAAGTCAAAACCCTTCTTGTAGAGCTTGAAGTCCGGGTACTCCTTGTACGTATTATAGACGTCGAACCCGGCGGAAAGGGGCTTGTCAAATAGCCAGGGCTCGGTAAAGCCGAGGATGTACTTGGAGCTCGACGCGCTCAACGTGCCCGAGACGTCGAGCTGGAGCCCAGTGCCTAAGAGGTTGCTCTGGGATATAGACGCGGTTCCTATGAGTTTGTCAACCGAGCTGTACCCGAACCCTACGGATACGGAGCCGGTGGGCCGCTCCTTCACGTTCACGTCGAGCTTTATCTTCTCGGTGGAAGAGCCCTGGTTCTGCGATATCTTTACGTCCTCGAAATATCCGAGCCGCTTCAGGTTGTTCCGGCTCCTTTTCAGGGCCGAGGAGGAGTAGAGGTCCCCTTCGCCGACCTCGACCTCGCGCCTTATAACCTTGTCCCTGGTCCTCACGTTGCCAACTATGTCGACCTTCTCTATGTATACGAGGTCGTTCTTCTTGATATCTATCGAGATGTCCACGGTCTTTGTCTCTGGGTTCGGCTGCGTGCGGGGCCTTATGTCGGCGTAGGCATAGCCCTTGTCGCCGTAGAGGTCGGTTATATCCTCTATCCCCTTGGCCACCTTGGACCTGTTGAATATGTCCCCGGGCGCGATCTTGAACTTCTCCAAAAGCTCCTCTTTGGGGACAAGGAGCTCCCCGGCGACGTCTATGTTGCCGAGCCTGTACTGTTCGCCCTCGTTTATGGCGATAGTTATGTGGAACCACTGCTTGTCATCGCTCAGAAGGACCCTCTTGTCCGTGATGTCGGCGTTTATGTAGCCCTTGTCGAGGTAATAGCCGATTATAAGGGCGAGGTCGTTCTGGAATATGAACTCGTTGAATTTGCCGGAGCCGCTCAAGATGGAGAATACGCCCTTCTCGGTCGTGTTCATGAGGCCCCTGAGCTTATCGTCGGAGAAGCGCTTGTTGCCGATGAAGGTTATCCTCTTGACCTTCACCTCCGGGCCCTCGTCTATGTTGAACCTTACGGTGGCTTCGACCCCGTCGGACTCTACGGCAGGGGTCACGGAGGCGAGGTAATAACCCTCCTCGGAGTAGAGGTTCTTTATCTTCTGCGCGTTCTCGCCCATGACCATTCTGTCAAGGACGGTATTCTCCTTGATGGTGAGGGCGGCCTTTATCTTGTCGTCCCGCAGCTCATGGTTCCCCTTTATCTCGATCTTTTTTATGAAAGGCATCTCCTTGACGATAAACGTCAGTACCTTGCCGGAGGCGGTGTCGGAGAGGTCGGCGGATATGTCGTCGAAAAACCCCGTGCCGTAGACGGCCCTGATGTCTTCCCGCACGTCGTCGACCGAGAAGGGCTCGCCGGTCTTAGAGGAAATCTTTTTCATAATGGCCTCTGCGTCGACCCTTCTGTTGCCGGTGACGGCGATCCTGTCGATTACCCCTGATTTTACGGCCGGCCTGCCCTTAAGGACGGAGAGCATCTTTTCGTACATCGCGCCCGATGTATCGGAGAGCGCCTTGATAAGCTCTTCTTCCGAGGCGGAGGATTTGAAGTAAAAGGCTACAGGCCCTTTTGTTTTCAAGTCGAGGATGTGCCAGTCCACGGTGGTTGAGCCGCCGAGCCTTGTCATCGAGCCCAGGACAACGAAGTCCGCCGCCGCCCTTGAGGCGATATCGAGGGCCCCTGCTTCGTCAAACGTCTTTACCCCCCGGTTGAGCATCGCGTCCTTGATGATGTCTATCCCGACGATATCGGCCCCGGACGCTGACAGAGAGGATGCGAACGCCTCCATGACCGAGCGCCGGGAGGGTGAGATGTCGACGTTGCTGTGCATATCAAGGGGGAGCAGAAGCACCTTTATCCGGGGTTTTTCAGCAAAACCCCTGCACGGCAGGACGAACGTCAAGAGAAGGAAAAAAACTATCAGACCGGAACGAATGGACCTCAATCCCTGGTGTGCCCCTTTCTACATGTTTTAATGTTTCCTTCGGAGTCTAATTTCCCGCTACGATCAACAGCACCTTCGGATACCACGCGGCTTGGCTTAGGGGCGGTTCATCAGGCCGCTGAAAAACAGTTTTCAGGGGGAAACTTTCCGTAGAAAGTTTCCCCCTGACCCCGGCCGCAACCCTTCTCCAATCCGCGCGCCGGGTCAATCCTCCACTATGCTGCCGTCGACCATCCTGAGCCTCCTGGAGAGCCTGGAGGCGAGTTTTTCGTTGTGCGTGACTATGACCATGGTCGTGTTCATGGACTTTTTAAGCCCCATGATAAGCTCGAAGACCTCTTCGCCGGTGCGGGTGTCGAGGTTCCCGGTAGGCTCGTCCGCCAGGAGCACGGCCGGCCCCTGGACGAGGGCGCGCACGATGGCGCACCTCTGCTGCTCCCCTCCGGAGAGCTCTCCGGGCTTGTGGTCGAGCCTGCCGCCGAGGCCGACCTCTTCAAGCAGCTTTGAAGCCCTCTTGAGCGCCTCGGCCTTGCCGGCCCCGCCTATAAGGGCCGGGAGCATGACGTTTTCGAGCGCGGTAAACTCCGGGAGCAGATGGTGGAACTGGAATACAAAGCCTATGAACCTGTTCCTGAACGCCGCGATCCTTCTGTTGTCGTACCTGAATATCGCCTCGCCCCGGTACAGCACCTCTCCGGAGGTGGGCCTGTCCAGGGCGCCCATTATCGACAGGAGCGTGGACTTGCCCACGCCCGAGGCCCCGACTATGGAGACGGTATCGCCCTCGGAGATAAACAAGTCTATCCCCTTCAACACCTCGACCTTCTTTTTGGCGTTCCCGTAGGTCTTGCAGAGTCCTTTTATCGTTATAAGATCCATCGCTACGCTTGAGGGGCCGGCCCGAAAGGTCTTTGCCGCAAGGCGCCCCGCGTCCCCTGAAAGCCCCGTTTCATATCAGCGCCCCGCGCCGCTCCATGGCCCTTACGGCGTCGAGCACGCGCTCCTTGATGACGTTTTCAAGCACGGCCTTGACCCGGGGGTATTTGCCGAGTATGTCTTTTATCACCTGCCTTGAAAAGACCACAAGCTCCACGTCGGAGAGGGCGGTCACGCTGGCGACCCTCGGCCTGGCGGTTGCAAGCGCTATCTCGCCGAAAAAATCCCCCTCCACGAGCTCGGCAAGCTCCTTCCTGGCGCCTGTCCTGTCCGTGGCCCAGACCGACACGCGGCCCTTTTTGATAAGGTACATGATGTCGCCACGGTCGTGCTCCCTGAGGATAAGGCCCCCCTTCGGGAACTTCTCCATGGTGAGCCTTTGCAGGACCTCGCGCCTGTCTGCCCCGCTCAACGGGGCGAAGACGTCGCAGAGCGCCATGAGCCTGTCGACGACACGCTCCTTGTAGAAGCCGAAGAGCACCTCTTCGACCCTCGGGTGCTTCGATATCATCCCGTTGAGATCGTCCCCGGTAAGCTCAAGTACAGTCGAGTCCTCATGCGCCTTTACGGCCGTGAGCCTCCTTGAGTTCAGGAAGAAGCCGAACTCGCCGAATACGCTGCCCTCGTCAAGCCGGGCAAGGCGCACCTCGCGGCCGTCCTTTGCCTTGCCGATGACGTCGACAGAGCCGTCCGCTATTATGAAAATCGAATTCCCGCTCTCGCCCTCGTTGAAGAGGATGGACCCGGCGGCGAGCCTCCTTGATGAGACCTTCTTTACCGCCTCGATGAACTCTGGCTCGGTAAAGTCCGAAAAGAGAGGGGCCCTGGGTACCTTCACCCCGCTGCGCCGCGCAAATGGTTTTTCAGCCGGGTCTTCCTTCCTGCCCCCGCCGCCGGCGCATAGCTCAGAGAGCCTTTGCTGGACGTCCTCGCGGGAGGGGTCTATGTTCATTATCATCTTGCATACCGCGACCGCCTTTATGGTAAAGCCGAGCTTCGCAAACCCCTCGGCGGCTTCTTTATAGCAGTCGACGGCGCCTGCAAGGTCTTCAAGCCTCCTGGAGATATCCCCCATACGCAGGAGTATCCTCGGGTCATTCGGGCCGCGGGACCTTATCTCCCCGTATGCGCTGAGCGCCTCCCTGTACATCCCTTTGGCAAAGAGGGCCTCGGCCCTGTCCCTGGCCGCGGATATGACTGCGTCCTTATCCGGCATGGGGCTCACTCGTATCTGAGGCCCTCTACCGGGTCGAACCTCGATGCCTGCCACGATGGGTAGAGGGTCGCTAAAAAGCTTATGCCTATCGATATCAGCACTATGACGACCACGAACGCGGGTTCGACCTTCGAGGGGAACTTGTCTATGTAGTAGACGCTGGGGGGCAGTACCTTGAAGCTGAAGGCCCGCTCCGCGAACGCCACTATCCTCTCGAGGTTGAGCGCGGAGACGAGCCCCAGCGCCGTGCCGAGGAACGTGCCCGTAAAGCCGATGACGAGCCCCTCTATCATGAATATCTTCATTATCCCCCCGGAGGTCGCCCCCAGGCTCTTGAGTATCGCGATGTCCTTGCCCTTCTCCATGACCACCATGATGAGGGTGCTTATGATGTTGAGCGCGGCAACGAGTATTATAAGCGTAAGTATGATGAACATGGCCACCTTCTCCAGCCTCAGCGCGGAGAATAGGTTCCTGTTCATCTCCATCCACGTCCTTGTCCAGTAGGGGCCCTTGACTTTATCGAGTATCTCGCCGGATACGGCCTGGGCCTTGTATATGTCGTCGAGCTTCACCTCAATGCCGTTGACCGTGTCGCCGAGCCTGAAGAACCTCTGGGCGTTCCCGATGGATATGAAGGCGAGGGTGGAGTCGTATTCGTACATCCCCACTTCGAATATGCCCGATACCCTGAAGGAGGCCATACGCGGCACCGGCCCGGCGGGGGTCATCGCGCCCATGGGGGATATGACGTTTACGTTGTCGCCGACCTCGGCCCCGATGTTCCTGGCGAGCTCCTTTCCTATGACTATGCCCGGCAGTCCGGCAGGGGGCTGCGTTGTGGAGCCCTGGAGCGGGACGTTTATGCCCTCAAGCGTCCCTTCCTTTATCTTTCCCGGAAGCACCGTAACGGAGCCGGCCGTTTTCGTGTCGAGCCCGCGTATCACCGCCCCTATCACCCCGCCGCCGGCGGATATCATCGCCTGGTTGTAGGTGAAGGGTGTTGCGCCGACGACCCCGGGGACCTTCTTGACCTCCGAGGCCACGCCCTCGTAATCCTTCATGCCGTTGCCGAGCCCGGTCACTATCACGTGGGCGTTGATGCCGAGGATCTTATCCTTCAGGTTCTCCTCAAAACCCGTCATGACGGAGAGCACTATGATAAGGGCCGTCACCCCGACGGTAATCCCGAGGACGGAGATGAAGCTTATCACCGAGATGAAGGTCTGCTTCCTCTTTGCCTTGAGGTAGCGCAGCCCTATGAAGAGTTCGTACGACATCTTTAGCGTTTCCTATCAGGCCGCTGAAAAAGCCCCATCTGCGGTGTCGTCATCGTCGTTGAAGCTCCCCGCTGGCCTAAGCCGCGGGGAATCTTCGACATATAAGGGAGTATATATTTCTATTCGCTCGCTTGACCCCTAAGCGGGCCTTGCGCTCGCTATGCATGTTCGTCACTGCGGCGTACAGAACAAGTACGACTTCCCATTGCAATTGTAAAGACGCAATGGGAGCCCTGCCTCACTCCTCGACTCCTCGGGGTACCCATGCGAGAAGCATGGGTCGGGAACTTTTTGAGCAGCCTGACGTGAATTAGAGTTTTTCAGCAAACTGCTATGGGTATAATTCCCCGAAGCTTGCCTTGCAAGCCCGGTTACTTCCTCAACTGAGGGAAGAGTATCACGTCGCGTATGGACGGCGAGTCCGTCAGTATCATGACGAGCCGGTCTATGCCGATCCCCTCTCCGGCGGTGGGGGGCATGCCGTACTCAAGGGCCCTTACGTAGTCCTCGTCCATCTCGTGGGCCTCCTGGTCCCCGGCGTCGCGCTCCTTCAACTGGTCCACGAACCTCTGCCTCTGGTCCACCGGGTCGTTGAGCTCCGAGAAGGCGTTGGCTATCTCCTTGCCCATCACCAGGAGCTCGAACCTGTCCACCAGCGACGGGTCCCTTTCGTTCTTCCTCGACAGCGGGGATACGTCGAGCGGGTAGTGCGTCACGAAGGCAGGCTGTATGAACTGGTGCTCGGCCACCCCCTCGAATATCCCGGTTATTATCTTGCCGTGGCTCAAACCCTCCGGTATCGCCAACCCTATCTCCTTTGAGTACTCAAGGGCCTTTGCCCTGTCAACGAATATCTCTTCCGCGGCGTTCGAGTACTTCAAAATGGCGTCCTTTACGGTTATCCTCTGCCAGGGCGGGGTGAAGTCGATAGTCGTGCCCTGGTATTGCACCCTGGGGGAGCCGCATACCTTAACGGCGAGCGAGCTTATCATCTCCTCGGTGAGGTCCATCAGGTCCTCAAAGGTGGCGTATGCCTGGTAGAACTCGAGCATCGTGAACTCGGGGTTGTGCTGCGTCGAGATGCCCTCGTTCCTGAAGTTCCTGTTTATCTCGAATACGCGCTCAAGGCCGGCTATGACGAGCCTTTTAAGGTATAGCTCCGGGGCTATCCTCATGTATAGCTCCATGCCGAGGGCGTTGTGATAGGTCTTGAACGGCTTCGCCGCCGCTCCTCCGGGTATGGGCTGGAGCATCGGGGTCTCCACCTCTATGAACTCCCTTGAGGTGAGGAACTCCCTGATAAGCCTTACGATGGCGGTCCTCCTGAGGAATACGTCCCTGACCTCGGGGTTTACCATCAGGTCGAGGTACCTCTGCCTGTAGCGCGCCTCCACGTCCGTCAGCCCGTGCCACTTCTCCGGGAGAGGGTGGAGCCCCTTGGCCAGGAGCTTGAGCCATTGCGCCTCTATCGTAAGCTCATTGGTCTTTGTCCTGAAGAGCCTGCCCTCGATGCCGACGATGTCGCCCATGTCGAGCTTTTTAAAGAGGCCGTAGGCCCCTTCCCCGATGATGTCTTTTTTGATGTAGGCCTGTATCCTGCCGGACCTGTCCTGCACGTGCATGAACGACGCCTTGCCGAAGTCCCGCAGGGCCATGACCCTGCCGGCAATGGAGACGGTCTCGTTTTTTGCCTCAAGCTCTTCCTTCGAGGAGTCCTTGAAGCCCTCGACGATGGATGAGCAATTGGAGCCGGGCTTGAAGTCGTTTGGATACGGGTTTATCCCCGCCTCCCTCAGCGAGTCGAGCCTGGCGAGACGCTGCTGATATTCGGAGCTTTTGTCTTCCATGATATGCCTTTTTAATGATTTCCCTGTTGCCTGCCGCGGACTGAATACGGACAATAGGCTTTCCGACCCAGGACTGTGCTATTCTCCCCGGCCTGCGGCGCAATGGTTAAAATTCCCTGATAACCCAAGCTACAGGGAATTTTCAAGTAAGGTACTTTATCTATTGTGATTCGCTCGCTTACCCTGCAACAAGTAGCAGGGAATCCGCTCGCTATGCTTGTTAAAATTATCTTATTTGGTCAGTTGAGTCAAGCGAAATGCACTGATTTCAAGGGGTTTTAATGTTTCCTCCGGCATCTGATTAATCATGGCCTGACCGACAGCCCCTTCGGATACACATGGGCTTACTACGGCGTGGTTCATTGTTTCCTCCGGGTATGATCAAGCCAAGCTTGCGAAGCTTGACAAATCACCGCCGTGTGCGATACTTACATGGACTATTGACAGCGAAGAGGTCTTCCCCTATGCCAGCCTCTCAGCAGTTCATTGACGCGGATACCCCGATGGGGGCTAACCTCATCAAGGGCGGGGCCGCCTTCCGGGTGTGGGCGCCTGGGGCGAGGGCCGTCCACGTATGCGGGGATTTCAACGGCTGGGTAAAAAAAGACCCCTCCACGCTCCTTGTCATGGACGTGGCCGGCTACTGGGCCGGGTTCATCCCCGGCATAGGCGACGGCGCGCACTACAAGTTCTGGATAGAGGGCGAGGGGGGCGAGGGCTACAAAAGAGACCCCTACGCGCGAGAGCTTACGCACCCGGACACCTCGCCCGGGACGCTTCCCTTCCCTTGTTGCAACTGCGTTGTGCGCGACCCCTCCGCCTACCCCTGGCACGACAGGGGCTTTTGCCCCCCGGCATTGAAAGACCTCATAATCTACCAATGCCACATAGGGACCTTCTACGGCGCCGACGTCTCGGGCAAGGACTTAAGGAGTAAGCGCGTGGCGAGGTTCCTTGACGTGCTGTTCAGGATAGACCACCTCCGCGCCCTCGGCGTAAACGCCATAGAGCCGCTGCCCATTGCGGAGTACCCGACCGAGTTCAGCATGGGCTACAACGGCGTGGACATATTCTCCCCGGAGATGGAGTACGCCGTGCCCGCCGGAGAGATAGGGCCGTATCTCGACAAGGTCAACGAGCTCCTTATCCGCAGGTCCATGCCGATGATGGAGGCGCGCCATATCACGAGCCACGTCGATCAGCTCAAGGCCCTTATCGACGTCTGCCACGTATACGGCATGGCGGTCGTCTTCGACGTCGTCTATAACCACGCGGGAGGGGGTTTTGACAGGGAGAGCATATATTTTTTCGACCAGGGCAGGGACGGGGACAATAACAACAGCCTCTTTTTCACTGACAGGGGCTGGGCCGGGGGGCTCTCCTTCGCGCTCTGGAAAAAGGAGGTGCGCCAGTTCCTTCTGGACAACGCGAAGTTTTTCATCGACGAATACCACGTCGACGGCTTCCGTTACGACGAGATAAGCGCCCTGGTCTCCATGAACGCGGACAACGGGTGGGGCTTCTGCCGGGACCTGACCGGCACTGTCAGGTACGCAAGGCCGGACGGAGCGCAGATATGCGAGTACTGGCCAATGGACCCGTACACCTTGAAGAGCGGCAACGAAGGCGGGGCCGGGTTTGACGCGGCTTGGAGCGACGGACTGAGAGAGTCGATAAGGGGCGCTATCGCCCGGGCGTCCGGGGGTGAGAACGCCCATGTAGACCTCGACCCCGTCGCCCATAGCCTATACCCGAGCGCCATGGAGAGGCCATGGCGCTCGGTTGAGTGCCTTGAGAACCACGACATCGTATACAAGGGGCACTCTGGCGGCTCGCGCATCCCGGCGCTCGCCGACGCCTCGAACAGCCGTTCCTGGTACGCCAGGAGCCGCTCGCGCGCGGCTTCGGGTCTGCTTTTAACGGCCCCCGGGGTCCCGATGCTCTTTATGGGCCAGGAGCTCCTTGAAGAGAGGTTATGGAGCGACGACGGAAGAGACAACCCCGATACGCTCATCCAGTGGGATTGCCTTGAGCAGGGGGATAAAACGGTCTCGGACTACCTCCGCTTCACAAGGGAGCTGGTATGGCTCCGCAGGCGCCATCCGGCGTTGAGAGGCGGACGCATAAACGTCTTCCACGTCCATAACAACAACCGCGTCATCGCGTTCCACCGCTGGATGGAGGGAGCGGGCAGGGACGTCGTAGTCGTGGCAAGCCTCAACGAGTCCGCCTTCTATGGCTATTGTCTCGGATTTCCGTTGGAGGGGGGGTGGCTGGAGGTCTTCAACAGCGATGTCTATGACGATTGGGTCAACCCGCGGCCAGCGGGCAACTGCGGCGCCATCAACGCCGCAGGAGCCGCAGGAACACCGGAGCACGGCTTCGCCTTCTCTTCAAGCATAGTCATACCCGCGAACGGAATAGTGGTCTTTGCCAGGGACAGCGGGGATTGACGCCACCCACCCGGCCGCGCTGCGGCCCGCTGATCCGTATCCAGAACTCCAAGCCCTTTGCCGGCGACGCCCGCCGCGCTATATCGCGTCGAACGACGTGATATTCGACTGCGCGCAGATGTTCCTGAGCTTTACGAGCGCCTTGGACTCAAGCTGCCTCACCCGCTCCCTCGTTACGCCGAAGGCCTTGCCGATGGATTCCAGGGTGTGCGGCTTGAATGTGCCGAAGCCGAACCTGAGCCGCACTATCCGCCTCTCGTTCTCATCGAGGCAGGCGAGCATCTCTTGTATCTTTTCGACCCTGCGCGCCGTGTCTATCATCTCCATCGGCTGGGGCGCCCTCTCGTCCTCGAGCTTGTCAAGGAGCGTCTGCTCCGTGTCTTCGTTGAAGGAGGTCTCCAGGGAGCAGCTCTTTTTGCCGACGGTATGGAGCCTTTTCACGTATCTGCCGGACAGGCCGGTCTTTTCGGCGAGCTCCACCACGCTCGGCTCCCTCTGCAGGTCCCTAACAAGCGCCGTTGAGGCCCGTGTAAGCTTCGCAAGGTCGTTTGCGATATGTATGGGGAGCCTGACCACGCCCGCTTGGTTCGTTATGGCGCGCTCTATCGATTGTTTTATCCAGTAGGTGGCGTAGGTGGAGAACTTGCACTCCTTCGTCACCTTGAACCTCTCCACCGCCTTTATCAGCCCTATGTTGCCCTCCTCTATGAGGTCCTGGAGCGGCAGGCCCCTGTTGATGTAGCGCTTTGCGATGTTGACCGCCAGGCGCAGGTTCGACTCTATCATCCTCTGCCTCGCCGCCGCGTCTTTTTTTGCGACCCTTCCGGCAAGGGCCCTCTCCTCTTCGGCGGTCAGAAGCTTTAGCTTCTTAAGCCTCCTGAAGTATACGTTTATCGCGTCGCTTGCCGGCTCATGGCGCTCCCGCTTTTCCGGCGCGTCCGCCGTTGCCAGGCCGGCGTCGTCGCCGTCTCTCGCTATCGCGGCCCTGTAGGGTAAAGGCCAGTTGTTGGTACGGCCCGTCCCGTACGTGGTCCTCTTGAAGGGACCGAAGGCAACGGCCGCCCCGGCCCCGGTCTGGCCTCTGGTGGAGCTTTGCTTTAACATTTCTATCCTCCGAATATTGAAGTGGTTAGAAGTTGTGGGCCCTGTCTATTTGCGGCATTGCGCTCAATATCCGGTAGACCGGCATCGGCTCGGCAAGCCGCACCCCCGCGCTATATTCCTTCCCCCCGGTCCTCTTCGACCAGACCGCCTTTGCGCGCCTGACCGTGCCCATGCGCTCCAGGCTGAACGATATGCTCAAGCCGTCGCCCTGTTTCAAAGGCTCTCCGGCGTATCTTATCCCGACCCCGTTCCTCGATACGTTCTCGATGGTCGCCAGGGCCCCTGCCACGATGGCGGCCCCCGGCGTATCGCTTGAAACCGTGCAGTCAACTGTCAGGCTGAACCTCTGTTCGCTCCTCCTGCCGTTATTCTCCCGCATATAGAGGTCCTCATAGCCTACTGCGCCGGCTGTTTCGACCGCATCTATCAATTCCTTGATCTTAAAAGGCTTTGCAAGACAGATGCTGTCCGCACGCTTGAGGGCGGCGCGGACTTCGCCGCAGTTATCCCCCGTCATAAAGACGAACCTGCGCTCCAGATACGGGTAATGCTCCAGCGCCCTCCTGTACAACGCCAGCCCGCCGAGTTCGGGCATATTCATGTCCGTTACCACGAGGTCATAGGCCTCTTTCAATGAATCGAGCGCCTCGGCCCCGTTGGCCGCCGTGCGCACCTGGTGGCCGGCAATGGCAAGGGCCTCCGCACAGAGCGCCCTTATGCTCTCGTCGTCATCCACCAGCAGGACCTTTCTTGATGATGATTCGTTGGCCATGACGCCCCTGCCTTCGTATTCTGTACAGGTCTATTTTAGACAATATGCGTTACGGAATAATGACAGGCGGATTAAGTTATGTCGTCATGTGAAGATACTCACCGGCGACTTCGGGGATATATCGGCCCCCACACGCCGCTGCAATCTATTCATATACAGACCAAAAGTGTTGAAATTTTGACGATATCTACTATTGATTATCGCAATATATATGCCAATCAATATCTATTTGTATATTAACTGTTTACAGATTGACGGTCTGCCTTGAGAATGGAAATTGGTAAGAATCTTACCACAATTTGCTGATAAGAATCTTACCGGTGGTGTTTATGAGGCGGGTTCCGCTATCTTTTTGAGTTTCTCTCTGAGGGTAAGCCTGGAGATGCCGAGGACTCTGGAGGCATGGGTCTTGTTGCCTTTGACCTTTTCAAGGACTTTCATTATATGGGCCGCCTCCATCTCCTCAAGTGTCATATCTTCAGGGTATGGATGGGCTCTGACGGCCTCGGTCGCCAAGGCCTTGCTTGAGGGCTCTATGGAGAGGTGCTCGGGCCGTATCTCTTCGGATTCCGTAAGGATCATCGCCCTTTCTATGACGTTTTTAAGCTCCCTTACGTTGCCGGGCCATGAATAACCCAAGAGCCTTTCGATGGAGGCCGGGGAGAGGCCTTTGACGTTTTTACCGAAGGCCTCGTTGTCTTCCCGGATGAAGCTTTCGGCCAGGGGCAATATGTCCTCTTTCCTCTCCCTCAACGGGGGTATATCTATGACCATGACCTTGAGCCTGTAGTAGAGGTCTTCCCTGAACCTCCTCTCCCTCACCATCGCCTCGAGGTCCTTGTTGGTGGCCGCCACGACCCGCACGTCAACCCTGATGTCGCGCACCCCCCCCACCTTGCGGAAGGTCCTGTTCTCAAGTGCCTGCAGGAGCTTCGGCTGAAGCCTCAGGTCCATGTCCCCTATTTCGTCGAGGAAAATGGTGCCGCGGTCCGCAAGCTCGAAGAGCCCGCGTTTACTCTGTTTGGCGTCCGTGAAGGCGCCCCTCTCATAGCCGAACATCTCGGCCTCGAGCAGGGTGTCGGGTATGGCGCTGCAGTTGAGCTTTATGAAAGGGTGGGGCCTCCTGTTGCTGAAAAAATGCACGGCGTTGGCCACAAGCCCCTTCCCGGTGCCGGTCTCGCCCTGGATGAGGACGGAGGTGCTGGAAGTCCGGGCGACCGTGGAGATAATGTCCTTCACCTCCATTATGCTCCGGCTCGTGCCTATTATCTTGAAGTATTGCGCCCCTTCATCGTCGGCCGAGGATCCGGCAACTCCTGCGGCAGGCTTATCCGTCCCCCTTGCCGCCGCCTGGCGTTCTATGGCGTAGCGTATCGAGCGCGCCAGGATATCGCCGTCCACCCGCCCTTTTACGAGATAGTCCTGTGCCCCTTCCCTGACCGCCCTTGCGGCCATGGTCTCATCAGACAGGCCTGTCAGCACGACTACCGGGACATAAGGAGCCCAGTCTTTCACCATGAAAAAGGTCTCAAGGCCATGGCTGTCAGGGAGCGTCAGGTCGAGCAGTACGCAGTCGAACGGTTCTTTTCCGAGGAGGTCAAGGGCCCCGGAGAGCCGGGCCGCGTCCACGATGCTCAAGGAGTCCTTCATGGCCGTGTCGGCGAGCATCTCCCTTAAAAGACGTCCGTCCGGCGGGTTGTCCTCTACTAACAGTATTTTGAGGGTCTTGCTGCGCATATCCGCGTCTTCTTCTGTTTTACCTGTCGATGGGGCCGGGTGGCCTGATTGGAAAGTCCGGGATTTCTCATCTTGGCGGAAGCTTTACAACGGAGAACCAGAAATCATCTACAGCCTCGACTATCTTCACGAACTGGTCGAGAGCGACGGGCTTTGTCACGTACGCGTTTACGTGGAGGTCGTAGGCCTTCAGGATATCCCGCTCGTCGTTTGACGTCGTAAGGACGACGACGGGGATCCTTTTGAGGTCCGCGTCTTTTTTAATCTCCTCGAGCACCTCCCGGCCGTCCATCTTCGGCAGGTTGAGGTCCAGAAGTACCAGGTCCGGACGGGGGACGCCGGCATATTTGCCATTACGGCGCAGATATGCAAGCGCCTCTTCGCCGTCGTGGACGACGTTTAAGTGGTTGAGCACCTTGGCGTCCTTGAACGCCTCGACGGTGAGGCGGACATCCGCCGGGTTGTCCTCAACCATCAAAATCTCGATAAGCCTGCTCGATCCTGCGTTCATTCTAACCTCTCCTGTGCGGTATTGTAAAGCAAAAGGTTGACCCCTGGCCGGGCATGCTCTCCACCCAGATTCTACCCCCGTGATTTTCCACCACTTTTTTGCATATTGCAAGCCCTATCCCGGTCCCCGAGTACTCGTTCTTGCCGTGAAGTCGCTGGAACATTATCCATACGCGGTCGTGGTGCCTGGGGTCTATGCCTATGCCGTTGTCGCGGAACTTGAAGAGCCACCCATCGGGTCTCTCAATGGCGGAGACGTGCACCTCCGGGGCCTTGCCCGCGCAATACTTGACGGCGTTGCCGAGGAGGTTGTCGAAGAGCCGTTCCAACTGCGTCTCGTCCGCCATGACGGTGGGGAGGGGGTCGTGGGTTATGACGGCCCCGGCCTCCTGCACCGCGGCCTTCATATCGGACAGGGAGATGCTTAAAACACGCTCGAGGTCCACGGCCTTGAATTGCAAATGCCGCGCGCCGACCCTCGAGTAGGAGAGTATGTCGTTTATAAGCGCCTGCATCCTGACGGTAGCGTCCACGGCGTAGTTGATGAACTCATCGGCCTCGGGTTCGAGCCTCCCCTTGTACCGGCGGCCGAGGAGCTGAACGTAGCCGGCCACAATGCGCAACGGCTCCTGAAGGTCGTGAGAGGCGGAGGACGTGAACGCCTCAAGCTCCTTATTGAGCCCCTCAAGCTCCCTGTTCTTCTTCCCGAGGACCTCGTTGACCTTTAGCATTGCGTCCTCGGCCTCTTTCCGCACACGGACCTCGATGGTGAGCTTCTCATTCAATTCCTCGAGCTCGACCGTCCTCTCCTCGACCATCTCCTCGAGGTGCTCGCTGTACCTCGCGAGTTCTTCCTCGGCGGCCTTGCGCCGCCTCTCCCTTTCGGCGGACTCAATGGCGAAGGAGATGTCCGCGGAAAGGGATTCAAGGAGCCGTATCTGCTCGTTATTGAAGAAGTCCGGCTCTCCGGCATAGAGGCTCAAGGCCCCGACGTTCCTGGATCTCAACCTCAAAGGGAAGACCGCAAAGGACCTGTAGCCGCTCTCCATAGCCGCCTTTTCCCACGGCCCGGTATCCGGGCCGTGTCCGAAGTCGTTGCATATATAATACATCCCGTCCGTGATTACCCGTCCCAGAGGCCCCCGGCCGGTTGTCGACGCATCTATCTTATCGAGATGCCGCGGTTCACCACCCCAATGCGCCGCAGGTTTTATTGTCCGGCTCTCCGGGTCTGCAATGCCGACCCACGCCATCCTGAGCCCTCCCTTCTCAACGGCTATGCGGCAGACCTCCATGTAGAGCCTTTCCATGTCGCGTTCCCTGTCTATCGCCTCGTTTATCCTGGTCAGGACCGAATATAGCCTGTTCAGGCGCGCCACCCTCTTTTCGGCTTCAGCCCTCTCCAGGACTTCGCGCTTAAGCCCCAGGTTGGCCTCCTTCAGGTCCGCCTCCTTGCGCCACGAGGTCTGGTAGAAATAGACCACCCCCGCGAGCAGAAAGGACGTTACGAGCCCCATACCCAGCACAACTCCCGGCAGTGCCGACCACGCCCCGTCGAGGTACTCCTGGTTCGGCCATATCCGCACGGTCCAGGGGGTGTTGTAGAGCGCAAACCCGGTCTCATGGGAAAACCCCTTGCCAGGGCCGCTCTTTGCATGCCTGTAGAGCTCGTTGCCCCCGCTTGAGACCTCAACCGAGAACCCCTCATCGAGGAGGTCGCGGAGAAGGGGCTCAAGCGTATCCCCGCTCCGCAAAACGCCGACGATAAAGCCGTCAGAGGCCTTTCCTCGGAAAAGGGGGACCGACACGGCCAGCCCCTTTACCCCCGGCCTCGGTTCCACCGCGTATGAAACCCGCGCCTTCCCCGGCGCTACATATTTTCGCAGGTCTTCCTCTATCTGCTTGACGATCCCCGGTTCAGAACGCCTCTTGCCGCCGGAAGTCACCACCCAGCGCTCCCGGAGCGAGGCGTCCACCCACTCTATGGCCTCAAAGCCAGAGTAGTGCCTGATATAGAGCGTCGCGTCGTTCTCCCACAGGGCCCTTGCCGGCCTGCCGCTTCTATCCCACCGGCCGGCCATGCGCTCTAACGCCAGGACCAGCGAATCCATATAGTCCCGGATCTCGTCCCTGTTTGCTTCGGCCTTTAATTTCACCGTATGCTCTATAGCGGCCTTTTCGCGGGCGGAGAGCGCCTGATAGAGGGCCACCGTGATTACAACGGCGGCAAACCCTATCAAGACCGGCAGCCATGCGGGGGAGACTTTTTTTCTATCCGGGCCTCCGATCCATGCGAACGCCACGATGCCTGTACCGAGCGCGGCCAAGGCCGTTGCCGAGTGGAAGGCCGCGCCGATGACGGCGAGCGCGCACAGAAATACGCCGGCGACGATGATAGTGCGGATGGAGAAGGCGGAGATCTCTTTTTCCGAGGTGTCCAAGGCCGGAACTCTTAGGCGGAGCTAAAGCAAGCCCCGTCCTTTAAATGAGATAATATGTAAAGGTGCGGAAGCAGGTGACGGCGGCCTATCCTCCGGAGGGCCTATGGGCCCGGAAAGGGGAGAGCCGCCTTTTTCATAATTGTATCGACTGATTACACCACTAAAGGGGCTTTGAGTCAAGGGTAAACTTACGGACGCCGCGTTGGCGGAGTTTTTCAGAGGTTCCTTAAAAGATGAGATTGCTTCGCTGCGCTCGCAATGACCTGGTTTTGAGTTTTTCCGTAGCCCGCTGAAGGGCCTGACCCCGCGGTTATTGCGACTTACGCGCGGCGCCTGGCGCTCTCTCTTTCAAGTCGCCTCCTTATGTCCGCGGCGTCTTTGACGAGCTGGGCCATCGTCTTGCCGTCTAACACTTCAAAGAGTTTTCTCTGGGCCTCTTTCCATACTACGTGCACCGGGCATCCCTCGTCCCTCTTGCACTCACCCTTTCTGACGAGGCAGATATTGAGGTAGATATTGCCCTCTATGGCCTCGATGACCTGCCTTAATGTAATGGCCTCCGCCGGGCGCGCAAGCGCGAAGCCGCCCCTGGCCCCGCGTCTGGACTTCACAAGGCCGGCCCTCGTGAGGTGCTGCATTATCTTGGAGAGATAGCTCTTTGGCACACCCTGGGCCTCGGCTATCTCGGTTATGAGAGAGACCTTGCCATCCGGCTGCGAGGCGAGATGGAGCACGGCCCTCACGGCGTACTCGCCGTCCCTTGTCAACTGAAGCATCGGCCCTCCTTGAGAGGGAGTTCAATGTCACCCTCGGGCATGATTAAGCGCAACTTGCCGCGTATGATAAGAAGAAATTCCCCTTCAAACACCCCGTTGCCTGCCGCGGGGCGTTCATTCAGGACTTATTTGATAATTTTAGTCTTATTTTGCTCCTTGTTCAAGAGCATTTTATGGGTGCGGGATATCGGATGGAATATAAATGGCATGGCCGTGGAAAAAGGAGGGCTTTATTGCGGCCTATGGAGCAAGGCCGGCGAAGTTCGCCCCGGCCCGCAAGAGACCGCGGACAGCCTACCTTATATACGCCTCGGTCACATACCTCCTCATCATCCTGTGGGAGTTGAAGTAGTAGGCGTTTTTCCCTATGGCGTTCTGCATCATCCTTATCCATATATGCCTGCCTTCATAGTACTTCGGCATCACCTGGTGCTCAAGCTTCTGGTAGAGGTCCTCGGCGTCCGTCTCATCGGAGGTGCGGGCAAGGGTCGATTCAGTGGGGGCCGGGCCTATCGACCAGCCCGTGTACCCCTCTATGTGCCCCTCTATCCACCAGCCGTCAAGGACGCTGAAGTTAAGCACCCCGTTGTGGGCCGCCTTCATGCCGCTGGTGCCCGAGGCCTCCCTCGGCCTCATCGGCGTATTCAGCCATACGTCCACCCCGGAGACGAGCTTCAGGGCCGTGTCCATGTTATAGTTCTCGAGATAGACGATATTTATGTCGGCCTTGAGCTCCGCGGCCCGCCTGAATATCTCCTCTATGTTCCTCTTGCCGTCGGAGTCCCGCGGATGCGCCTTGCCGGCGTATATTACCTGGAGCCTGCCCTTTCCTATCCTCCTCAGCCTGTCGGTATCCCAGAAGAGGAGGTTGGCCCTCTTGTAGGCCGTGGCCCTCCTGGCGAAGCCCAGGGTAAGTATGTCGTGCTTCATCCCCGCCCCGGTGACGCCGTTGACGTAGTCCATGAGCTTTTTCTTGGCCTCCATGTGGGCGTCCCAGAGCTCGGCGTCCGGGATCTTCCCGATCCTCACGAAGAGCTCCGGCTCGTTTGCCCATCCGGGAAAGTATTTGTCATAGAGCCTCGCGAAGCTCTCGCAAGTCCATGTGAAGGTGTGCACCCCGTTTGTTATGGCCTGTATCTCGTAGCCGGGGAAGAGCGCCTTGGAGACCTCTCCGTGCTTCTTCGCCACGCCGTTTATATACTGGCTCAAGTTCATGGCAAGGAGCGTCATGTTGAGCTTGTCCCTCCCGGCCAGGTCCTTGAGCACCTCCACGGGAAAATAATCGCCCAGGACCTCCCTGACAAGTTCGTAGGCGAACTTGTCATGGCCGGCCTCGACCGGCGTATGGGTCGTGAATACGCACAGGTCCTTCACCTTTTCCACGTCCCATGTCGCCCTTTCGTCCCATACCGCCTCGATATCGCGCCTGTGCCTGGAAAGGAGCTCGAGGGTCAGAAGGCTGGCGTGCCCCTCGTTCATGTGGTACTTCTTTATCCTGAACCCGAGCGCCCTGAGCATCCGCACACCGCCTATGCCCAGCACCGCCTCCTGCTTGAACCTGTACCTGTCGTCCCCCCCGTACAGACAATCCGTTATCCGCCTGTCCTCGGGCGTATTATCCGGGACGTCGGTGTCGAGGAAAAAGATAGGGACGTTCCACCTGGTCGCCATGCAGGTGACCTTGTATACCCAGGCCTGCACCGCCACCTCCCTGCCCTCTATGTTCAGGTGTATCTTCTGGGGCAAGAGGTCCATATTTTCCGCCGGGTTCCACTCCTCCGGGAACTCGGTCTGAGTGCCCTTTTCATCGAGTTTCTGCCTGAAGAAGCCCTTCCTGTGGATAAGCGTCACCGCGACCACCGGCAGATGGAGGTCCGCCGCGGATTTTATCGTGTCTCCGGCGAGCACGCCGAGGCCCCCGCTGTAGGTGGGTATGTCGTTCCTGAAACCCACCTCCATGGAAAAATAGGCTATCTTCGGCTCGGATAGGAACTCCTGAATGTATTCCATAGCGCCCCTTATTGATTTTTTATGCCTTTTTGCCGCAAAACCCTGATAAAAGGCCCTGCCGACGTTTTGGATTATACATGAACGGCAATGGTCTGCCAAATAATAATTTCTATTCTTGTCATTGAGCCGTTAAACGCCGAAAAGGGCGTATTGAAGTCGAACCGGAACGCTGTTATAATGGTGTCCGGTCGAGGAGCCCTTCAGATGCCGGATGAAAGACCGTTTTTCCATTATTTTTTCAGGACCGCCGCAATTAGCCTCCTTGCCTGCGCTCTGACGTCGTGCGCCCTCCGTAGCGGCGTTGTGGAAGAGTCGGCAACGCCTTACAAGACCCCCTCGGCCGGTCAATACGTTATTGCCGCGCCTGTTCCCCCTCCAATCGATAATAACGATAAAAGACCGCCTTCGGACGATAGCGGCGTCTCCGCGGAGAGGCTCTTTTACTCGGCGGTAAATGAGAACAGGTCCGGCTCCAAAAAGGCCCTTGCCACTCTCAGCGAGATACGCCAGAGGCACCCGGGTACCGTCTGGGCCGTTAGGGCGTCATTCCTCCTCGGGGTGCACGCTCTCAATGACGCAGAGGGCAAAGCGGGCAACGCCCTTGACCTCTTCAAAGAGGCGGCGCCGCTTACGGATATAGAGGATTATATCACTTTTTACACGGCCATGGCCCTGATGCGGGGAAACAGGCCCGGAGAGGCGCTCGCATCATACGATTCGATACTCACCCTCTTCCCTGATACGGCCCTCAAGCCCGAAATACTCTTACAGCGCTCCGGCGCGCTCATGGATATGGGGAGGTTCCCGGAGGCGAAGGACGGGTTCTTGAACTTCCTTTCCGCATACCCGAAGCACGCGCTCGTCCCGGAGGCGCTCCTGGGGGCGGCGCAGGCCTCCATAGCCCTCGGCGATATGGCCGGCGCGCTCAAGTCCGTAAGAGGCATCCTTGCCTCTTATCCCCTCCACCCGGCGTCCGGCAAGGCCGAAGGTCTCCTGTCGATGATAAGGTCGGCGGGTGTGGATGCGGGCGAGCCAGCCCCGCAGGAGAGGTACCAACGGGCCGGGAAGTTCTTCGAATCCGCCGGCTACGGAAAGGCCGTCTCCGAGCTGGAGCCGCTTTTAAAGGATAGAAACTCCGAGTACTACGCCAGGGCCGTATTGAAGACCGCCAGGTCTTATATGAGGCTCAAGCAGTACTCCAGGGCCGAAGAGTTGCTCAAAGAATACCTCAAGGCGAAAGACCCGGAAAGGGAGGCCGAGGCGCTCGCTTCCCTTGCGCTTATAGCGCTCAGGGGGGGCAATGAAAGGCTCCTTATAAATACGGAGAAGAGGCTCTCCGGGAATCACCCGGATTCTACCCAGAGCGCCCAGGTAAATATATACCTCGGCAGGTACTTCGAGTCCAGGGATGCGGTCAAGTCGCTCGATTACTACGGAAAGGTACTGGACCGCTTCAAGTCCACCCCGTTCGCGGACGACGGACTCTGGTCATCGGGCTGGATGGAGTACAGGGCCGGCAGGTTCGACGACGCCTGCCGTACGTTCTCATCGTACCCGTCCACCCGTCCCAACGGCGCGCATGCGCCCCGGTTCCTCTACTGGAGCGCAAGGAGCGCCGAGCAGGCCGGGCGCACGGAAGCCGCCAGGGCCGGCTATGAAAAGCTCGCCAACGGGTTCAGGCGGACGTATTACGGATATCTTGCCGTGGAGCGCCTCGGGCGGATGGACAAGGGCCGTGGATTTGAACCCCGCGGGCCTGAGGCCAGGCAGGATATCGTAACCGCCTCCGCCGGAGATGGCGGCCAGCCGGCGGACAATGAAAGCCTTATTACCCTTGAAGAGCACTACATCGAGGCTATGGAGCTATTGACCCTCGGCCTCAATTCTCGCGCGGCCTCAGAGCTTGATATCCTCGCCCGCAGA
The DNA here is from genome assembly GCA_016235365.1 of Deltaproteobacteria bacterium. Classification (GTDB taxonomy): domain Bacteria; phylum Desulfobacterota; class GWC2-55-46; order GWC2-55-46; family GWC2-55-46; genus JACRLF01. The sequence continues at coordinate 24,303 of JACRLF010000141.1, forward strand.
TATTCAAACGACGAGGACGCCATATTTGAGATAGCGGACCTTTACCTAAGGGCCGGCGACTACCACAGGGCGCTGCGCGTCTACGGGGAGCGTCTCGCCGCGTTCAACAAGCATAGCGAGCGGATTCCACGCAGCTTGCCGCGGGGAGGAGCGAGCGAATTACAAACGGTAAATTCCTTACTTGAAAATTATCCGCGGCAAGCCGCGGATAATTTTAACCGTACCTCCAAAGGTGGGGCAAGGGACTACACAGCCATCGCATTCCCCCAGGGCATAGTGGAGCTTGCGAGGAAGAAGGCCCGGGGCCTCTCGCCCGACCCGTATATGATCGCCGCGATCATGAGGGAAGAGAGCGCCTTCAACCCTGAAGTGGTATCGACCGCCGGTGCCATCGGGCTCATGCAGGTCATGCCCTCGACCGGCAGGCTTGTGGCCAGAGAGCTCGGCAAGGGGCCAATCGACCCATCCGACCTCTTCGACCCGGACCTCAATATAGAGCTCGGCGCATGGTACCTCGGGCACTTGAGCGGCATGTTTAACAACGACCTCGTCCTGACGATAGCGGGCTACAACGCCGGGCCGAACGCCGCGGTGCGCTGGGCCGGGACCCTGCCCGCGGAGACGGACGAGTTCATCGAATCGATACCGTACCCGGAGACGCGGCGGTACGTCAAAAAGGTGCTCAACAGCTACGTGGAGTTCAAACGCCTCTACGGCAGTGAGGCCCCTCTGACAGCCCTCCAACCGTCCGCCCGCATGGAAGATGGCCACAGGGGGACGGACGGGAGCGGGGAGGGGTTTTAAAGTTCCCTTCGGGTATAATTCCCCGAAGGGGACTCTGGCAGGTTCAATCTTGCAGATTGAACCTGAATGATTCGTGGTTGCCATACGGAATTCAAGGTTCAGGTTGCAAACCTGAACCCGCCATTAGCGAAGAATCTCAAAGCTGATAAAATCAACAAGTTACGAGATTTTTCGTAGCCTGCGGCTCCTCAGAATGACAACTTTGGGGTGTTTTTTGTGGCGGCGGGAGTTTCCTCCCGCCGCCTTATTAAGCAGAGGCGCAATTCGCCGTCAGGAGGAAACTCCCGACGGCACTGGAATTCAAACGCCTCTACGGCAGGGAGGACTCCGGGATAACCTTCCTATTCTCCACCAATAACGAAAAAAAAGGGCCGTAGGGCCGTAGGGCCGTAGGATGGGTTGAGCGCAGCGAAGCCCATCGTTCATGGTGTGTAAAATTTGAGGCGTTGAGACGATGACGGAATACCGTCGTTGCAGGCTTTCAGGCGGGACATATTTTTTTCACTGTAAATCTCGCAGAGCGATGGCGTAATTTATTGGTCTGACGTCTTGTGCGAACGATGATAATTTCGTTATGGGCTTCGCTGCGCTCAACCCATCCTACCGTGCTGGAGAAAAGGGTGCCAAGCGCCATAGGATGCGCTTCGTTCCTCAGCGCATCGTTTGAGTCATTCACCGGCATGTTCATAACGACCGGAATAAAAAGACCCCGCAAGCCTGGCTTGCGGGGTCGAGCGGATAGGAATTGTCATCTAAACATTTAAAACCACAACGGGCCTGCGTACTGCCCTCAATCCATTTTCAGGGCGCGCCGTCCGTATCTCGCCCTTGCCGTTTCAAGGCACGCTGACGCGTTCCTTGAGGTATATCTTGCACTCCGCGCTCCCTATCCAGTCTATCTTCATCATGTTCGTCGCCCCGCGCATGCCGACCTTCGTGCCGGAGACCACGACTACGGTGTCCCCGGCCTCGGCCAGCCCGTTATCGAGGAGCGCGGCCTCGCCCATGCATATCATCTCGTCCGTATGCTCCCCGAAGCCTATCATGAAGGGCTCTATGCCCCACATGAGGGACATCCGCCTCCACGTCCTCTCGATGTGGGTGAAGGCGATTATAGGGGTCGAGGGCCGCAGCTTTGACAGAAGCCGCGCCGTCTCGCCGCTGTGGGTAAAGACCACTATCGCCCTGGCGTTTACCTCGTTGCTCGCGGCGTTCGCGGCAAAGGCGACGGCGTGGGCGAAAGACGGGGCTTCAGACTTTTTCCTCCTGAGCATGTGCTTGTGCGCCAGGGCGGCGTCCTCGGCCTCCTTGGCTATCCTGGACATCATCTCGACGGCCTTTACCGGGTAGCCCCCGGCCGCCGTCTCTCCGGAGAGCATCAGCGCGTCCGTGCCGTCAAAGACCGCGTTGGCCACGTCAGAGGCCTCGGCCCTCGTCGGCCTCGGGTTGGCTATCATCGACTCTAACATCTGCGTGGCGGTGATGACTATCTTGCCGGCCTCGTTGGCCGCGGAGATGATCTTTTTCTGGAGCACCGGTATCTCCTCGGCGGAGAGCTCCACCCCGAGGTCCCCCCTCGCTATCATCACGCCGTCGGCCTCTTCTATGATGGCGTTCAGCTCGGCTATGGCCTCGCCCTTCTCTATCTTGGCTATCACCTGCATCTCGGAGTCCTTGCCCTTGAGCCGGGACTTGAGCTCCACTATGTCGGCGGCCCTCCTGACAAAGGAGAGCGCGATGAAGTCCACGCCCTTTTCTATCCCGAAGCTCAGGTCCTCGATGTCCTTTTCCGTGAGGCACGACGCGCTTATGTTCACCCCCGGCAGGTTCATCCCCTTGTGCTCCTTGAGCACGCCGCCGTAGACGACCTCGCACTCGACCCTTTGCCCGCTCACGCCTAACACCCGTACCTCTATTAGCCCGTCGTCCATAAGGATTCTGTTCCCCGGCTTCACGTCCTTATAGAGGTCCTTATACGTGGTCGTTACCACGCCGGGGCCGCCGTCCTCTTCGGAGGCGAGGGTGACCCTCTCCCCTTTCTTAAGCTCTACCGCGCCCCCGGCGAGGCGGCCTACCCTGATCCTCGGCCCCTGAAGGTCGAGCAGTATCGCCACAGGCAGATTGAGCCTGCCTGCCACGTCCCTGACCGTGGCGATGAACTCCCCGTGCTCCTCGTACGTCCCGTGGGAGAAGTTCAGCCTCACGACGTTCGCGCCCGCGAGCAGGAGCCCCTCGACCAGCTCCGGAGACCTTGTCGCCGGGCCGATGGTGGCTATTATCTTTGTCTTTCTATTGTTTCTCACGTTTTTCATGGGGGCTATGAGATAATTTTTGGTGATTATAAAAGTTCTGGCACTAAATTACAGAGGTTTTGAGCCAGCAAAGTGAACAGGCCATTGCCTCTATTATTATAACGAAACTCCATTTCTTTCAAGTACAGAGGGAATTTTTCTTTGGAGATGCCGTGAAA
>JACRLF010000142.1 GCA_016235365.1 Deltaproteobacteria bacterium
CATCCAAATCAACCGCAAAGAGCCTGACAATTTGCCTGAATTTGGGCTCGGAAATTCGTGAACATTTTATATGGCTGTTTTTTACTGTCATGACAATAGGTTAGCACACTTTTATAGTGCCTCAACGTGTCATGACCCTAAAATTTTTTGTGTATGTGTATTGGTGCATGTGGGTCTGATAACGTCGCTTTACCACTTGGCGTTCTTGTGCCTTGCTCGAATATATCCCAGACCGTCGGTTTGTTAGATGTTAGGATATTTTCATATTCCTGAACACCCAAGAGATATTGACTAGTATTGAATTGAGGATCCAAGTCCACAACTAAGACTTTCTTTTTCCAATCGCCATAGGCGGCGAAGTGCCATGCCAAGTTGACAGTAAGCGTTGACTTCCCGACGCCCCCCTTCATGTTTATCAGCGATACCTTGACAGCCATTCGTATTCCTCCTTTCACGCCCTAAAGTTTGAATAAAGCCGAAAGTTAAGCATATTCCACAAAACGCGTTAAGGGATATTCACTGCCCACAGCTTAAATAATAGGACATTGAAGGACATCTGCGGGACATCCGTCCTTATCATTTATCATAATCTTCAAGTAAGATAAAGCAACTTCATTACCTAACCCGGCCTCATGAACCGAATGAGCATCTTTAAAAGCCCGTAACCGTGCACGGTGGTTATAATCCCCCCTTTATTAAAGGGGGGATTAATTTTTGGTGGCTTTCATGGCCGGAATAACGCTTACAGAAACCAAAACAATTTCACCAAACAAATGCCTGCCCGCAAACCACATCTCAACCGTCGGTATATACTGAAACGTAGGAGGTTCTTCACGGAGTTCACCCTGAGCGAAAGAGCGAGATTCTTCGCTACGCTCAGAATGACATAGCGAAGGGTTCAGAATGACAGGATAAAATAGTCTTTCCGCGACCCGCAAGCGCCCGCCACCGGCTTTTCCCCACCTCCGTGCATCCGCGCACAAAGGGGCTTGCGCTGAACGCGGCCCATCGTAAGGGCTGAAATCTCTATACTTCGCCCGCTCATGCATTATATAATCCCCTCTATCCCAAATCCCGTGCTCAAATCAAAAAAAACCGATGTCCAGCGGAAAATATAAAGACCTTCTGAGGTCCCTCAACTTCCAGTCCTTTCTCTGGACCCAGTTCCTCGGCGCCTTCAACGATAACGTCTTCAAGATCGTCATCTCCATGGTGGCGGTCAATATCGCAAGCGCGGGCTCCGGGGGGGGGTACGTCTCGCTCGTGGGGGCGATATTTATCCTGCCGTTCTTCCTCTTCTCCGGGTACGCCGCTCATGCCGCCGACGCCTTCAACAAGCGAAGCCTGCTTATAGTCACGAAGAGTTTCGAGATAGTGGCCGTGGCCTTCGGCCTTTTCGCGTTCTGGTACGGCAGGATGGAGTTCATGCTCGCAACCCTCTTCCTCATGGCCGTGCACTCCACATTCTTCGGCCCGGCCAAGTACGGGATCGTGCCGGAGATGATGCCGGATAAGGACCTCTCCAGGGCCAACGGCCTGCTTGAGATGAGCACGTTCCTCGCCATAATACTCGGCACCTCAATCGGCACCATCATGTACTCGGCATGGAAGGACCGCCTCGTCATAGTGGGGCTCTTCCTCGTGGTGATCGCCGTTGCCGGGACCATCCTGAGCCTGGGTATTGCGCGGGTGGACGGCCCCTCCGGCGCGCGCAAACGCTTCGAGGTGAACCCGTGGGGCGAGATAGGCCTCGGCCTCAGACGCCTCTCATCCGACAGGATGCTCCTCATCACGGTGTCCGCCATCACCTACTTCTGGTTCATGGGGTCGCTCCTGCAGATGGACATACTCCTCCTCGGCAAGGAGGTCATGCGCCTGCCGGACCTGTGGATAGGGGTCCTCATCACCTTCCTCGCCGTCGGCATAGGCGTCGGCAGCATTATCGCCGGCAGGCTCTCCGGGGACAAGGTGGAGCCGGGGCTCGTGCCGCTGGGGTCCATAGGCATGGGGGTGTTCGCCATACTCCTTGCGTTTTCCTCTTCCTCGTACCCGAGGACCGCGGCGGCGATGATGATGCTCGGCTTTTCCGGCGGGCTTTTCATAGTCCCGCTCAACGCCCTGCTCCAGCAAAAGAGCGGCCCGGACGAGAAGGGCCGCCTCATCGGTACGAACAACTTCGTAAACACCATAGGGATACTCCTGGCCTCCGGCGTGCTATGGCTCATGAGGGACTACCTCGACGTGCCGGCGGACAGGATAATCCTCATCTTCGGGGTAGTGACGCTCGGGTGCACCGTCTTATTGATGAAGGCGCTCCCGGAGTTCCTCCTTCGCTTCACGCTCTGGATTCTCACCCACACGTTCTACAAGATACGCATAGCCGGAGAGGAGCACGTGCCTTTCAGGGGCGGGGCCCTCCTTGTATGCAACCACATGTCCTTTGCCGACGGCCTCCTGGTCGGGGCCTGCGTGCAGAGGTTCATCCGGTTCATGGTCTACCAGTACTTCTACGGGCTCAAGCCGATAAGATGGCTCCTTGTCCTGATGAAGACCATACCCGTTGCCGACGGCGGGCGCAGGGAGATAGTAAAGACGCTTGAGAAGGCGCGGGAGGAGCTAAAGGCCGGCCACGTCGTCTGCATATTCGCCGAGGGCGCGATAACCAGGACCGGGAACCTCCTGCCATTCAAGCGCGGCTTCGAGAAGATAGTCCAGGGGCTCGACGTCCCGGTAATCCCGGTGCATCTGGACAGGGTATGGGGCTCCATCTTCAGCTTCAAGGACGGCCGCTTCTTCTGGAAGTGGCCCTCGCACTTCCCCTACCCGGTTACGGTCTCCTTCGGCAAGCCGCTTAAATCAAGCGCAGGCGCCGACGAGGTCAGGCGCGCCGTGATGGAGCTCGGAAGCGAAGCAGTGGAGTACAGGAGAAACAGCGCCGACCTCCTCCATTTCAGGTTCATCAAGGCCGCGCGGCGCAGGTACTTCTCCATGTGCATGGCCGACTCCACCGGCAGGGAGCTTACCTGGGGCAAGGCCCTCACCACTTGCCTCCTCCTGTCGAGACGGCTCAGGAAAGACGGCCCCTCCGGCGCGATGACCGGCCTGCTCCTCCCGTCCTCCATTGCCGGGGCTATCGCCAACGTTGCGGTGCTCATCTCCGGCAACGTCCCGGTAAACCTCAACTTCACCGCCGGCGCGGACGGCATCATTCACGCCGTAAAAAAGTGCTCCATATCGAGGATAATCACCTCAAGGGCCTTTATCTCGAAGGCAGGGATCGAAAGGACGGACGGGATGGTCTTCCTCGAAGACATATTCACCGGTATCTCCGGGTTAGAGAAGGCCCTGACCGCGGCTGCGGCCTTCCTGCTCCCCTCAAGGCTCCTCTTGTCGATGTATTCCCCCCCCGGCGGCCCGCACAAGCTCGCCGCCGTGATGTTCACAAGCGGCAGCGCGAGCGAGCCAAAGGGCGTGATGCTCTCGCACCACAATATCATCTCCAACGTCGAGGGCTTCTCCCAGGTATTCAACGTCAACGGCAAAGACATTGTCATGGGCGCGCTCCCGTTCTTCCACTCCTTCGGGTTCACGGGCACGATATGGTTCCCGCTTATAAACGGGCTCAGGTCCGTATACCATCCGAACCCGCTCGACGCAAAGACCATCGGGAGCCTTGCCAGGAAGTACAGTGCGACGATAATCATCGGCACCCCGACCTTTTACTCCGCGTACGCGAAGAAGTGCCGTCCGGACGACTTCTCGACCATCCGCTACGCGATAGCCGGGGCCGAGAGGCTGAGGCCGGATACGGCCGCGGAGTTCAGGAATAAGTTCGGGGTCGAGCTCCTCGAGGGGTACGGGTGCACGGAGATGTCGCCGGTCGTGTCCGTCAACATCCCGGACGTAGAGCACGACAAGGTCCGCCAGACCGGGTTCAAGCCCGGGACCGTCGGCCACCCCATACCCGGAGTTGCGGTAAAGGTCGTGGACCCGGAGAGCGGGGAGGACCTCCTGTCAGGCGCCGAGGGGCTTTTGCTGGTAAAAGGCCCCAACCTCATGCTCGGCTATCTCGGAGAGCCTGAACTGACGCGCAAGGCCGTAAAAGACGGCTGGTACTCAACCGGCGATATCGCCTCAATAGGAGAGGACGGGTTCATAAGGATCGTGGGCAGGATATCGAGGTTCAGCAAGCTCGCCGGAGAGATGGTGCCGCACGTGAGGGTGGAAGAAGAGGTGTCAAGGGCGCTCGGGGGGTCGGAGTGCGTGGTGGTATCCGTCCCGGATGAGCGCAGGGGCGAGAGGATCGTCGCGTTTCACACAAGGAGCGGCATGAACGCCGCGGAGGTCCGGGAGGCGCTTTGCTCCTCAGGCCTGCCGCAGCTCTGGGTCCCGAAGAGGGAGGACATCTGCTTCATCGATTCCATCCCTCTAACGGCTTCGGGAAAGGCCGACCTGAGGAGGCTTAGGTCCATGGCCGAGCAATCGGCCGGGGTTTAGGGGGCGGTCCTTAACGGGGGTCCTTTGCGGGGTTCGGCACATGGGCGATGCAGACGGTATTCCTTGAAGCGTCCTTGGCCTCGTACATGGCCCTGTCCGCGAGCTTCACAAGCTCCCTCTTGTCCCTGGAGTGCGCCGGGTATGCGGCGGCCCCTATGGAGGCGGTCACCTTCAGGTTGAGCCCCTCTTCCTTCAGGAACTCATGCGCCTCGACGTTCCCTCTTATCCTCTCGGCGGCCTTCATGGCCACGTTGTCGTCGGCGCCCACGAGGATGAAGACGAACTCGTCCCCCCCGTACCTTATCACCGTATCTATCTCCCTCACGGAATTAAGGAACACCCTGCTTATCTCTATGAGGACCTTGCTGCCCACAAGGTGGTCGTTCCGGTCGTTTACGAGCTTGAAGTTGTCGAGGTCGAGGAAGAGCACCGTAATGGGCAGCATCGTCCTTTCGGCCCTCTTTATCTCCTTTTCAAGCGCCATGTCGAGATACTTGCTGTTATACAGGCCAGTGAGGCTGTCGATATAGGCCATGCCCTTTGCCTCGGCGTACTTCCGCGCGTTCTCCATGGCAGCGGAGGCGTGCTCGGCTATAAAGGAGGCGCTCTCCAGGTCTTTGCGTCCGTACACTGCCCCGGAGCGCCTGATGGCGATGACGAAGCCCGTCTTTGTGCCCCCCTTGAGGAGCGGGGCTACGAGGAGCGCGCCGTACCCGGCGGCAACGTCCTCCGCCTCGCCTTTTATCTCATCCGCCTGGATAGAGACGACCCCGCTGAGGCCGTCGCAGCGGCTCTTAAGGCTCTTTACCAGCCTCTCCCCGTCTTCCAGACGGAGGTGCCTCACGGCCTTTATCTCAAGCGTTGCGCCGCCCTCCTCGTAGAACGCGATAAAGCCGGAATCGGCAGGCACGGTCTGCATGAGCGAGTCCAGGATAAGGTCGTAGAGCCTGTTGACCTCTAACATCGTCGTTATCTGCCTGGTCACCTCAAAGAGCCTGAGCGAGCGCTTTATCTCCTGGTTCTCCTCGAGAAGCTTCCTGTTCTCCACGCAGCTTTTTACGGAGTGGAGGAGCTCGTGCTCGTCGAGCGGCTTTCTGATGTAGTCGAACGCCCCGTTCTTAAGGGCCTCGACGGCGGACCCTATGGTGCCGTGGCCCGTGAGCACTATAACGTCTATGAGCGCGTTATGCTGCTTTACCCTGTGGAGGACCTCGACCCCGTCCATGTCGGGCATCACCAGGTCGGTTATGACTATATCGACCGGCTCGTCGTTCTCTATCATCCGTACGGCGTCGCCTCCGCAGGAGGCGGTGCCGACAAAAAAACCCTCGTTCGTAAGTATATCCGAACAGAGGGTCCTGAAGAGCGCGTCATCGTCTACAACGAGTATTCTGTATTTATCCATCTCTATCCATGTCCCTGTCCATTTATAAACGCCAGTTTCAATTTAACAAAATACCCTCTTGAAAGTCAATAGCGGCGCTGTTTTGCGGTGCTTTGTGACGGAAGTCCCCGTTTTGCCGCTCCATCCTCTGCAATATATCCGCTTTCCCGGGCGCTTTAGCGCCATCATTCCGCGGCCTCTCCCGATATATCGTGATTAGCCGCCCCGACTGTGTTAGAATGTCTTCGCTCAAATATGCTCACAAACACATTCCTCCATATCCCCGGCATAGGGGCGAGCTCGGAGCGGCGAATCTGGGAGAGCGGGATACTTACCTGGGAAGACTCCATGAGGCTGTCTCTGCCGCCCCTGAAAAAGACCGTCCACATCTTCAAGGAGCGGGTCGAGGATTCATTGCGCCAGCTTGAGTTGAGGCGCCCAGGCTATTTTACGGACCTGCTCCCGAGGGGCGAGCACTGGAGGCTCTTTGGAGAGTTCAGAAAGACCGCCGTCTTCCTTGACGTGGAGACTAACGGCTATATGGGGCCCCGCGGGTACATTACGGCCGTCTCGCTCTACGACGGGAGGAGCGTCAAGTATTATATAAGGGGCGAGAACCTCGATGGGTTCAAGGAGGAGATAGCGAAGCACGACCTCATCGTCACCTACAACGGCAGGTGTTTCGACGTCCCATTCATCGAGTCGCACCTCGGGATAAGGATGGGACAGGCCCATATAGACCTGCGGTACGTCTTGAGGGACCTGGGGTTCAAGGGCGGGCTCAAGGGGTGCGAGAGGTCCTTAGGGATAGAGCGGGGGCCGCTGGACGGCCTTGACGGGTACTTCGCGGTCCTTTTGTGGAAGGATTATCGCAGGAACAAGAACGTAAAGGCGCTTGAAACGCTGCTGGCCTACAACATACTCGACGTCGTGAACCTCGAGCCGCTACTTGTGGCGGCGTACAACATGAAGATCCTGCGCACCCCTTTCTCGTCCTTTGCCCTCCCCTCCCCGGCC
>JACRLF010000013.1 GCA_016235365.1 Deltaproteobacteria bacterium
AAAAAATAAATCCACCATTGACTTTAAAGCCGGTGGTTTGAGAGTATTTAAATAAAACATTTTAAAACTTCATTTATGCTACGCTTTGATTCGAGGTCTTTTGCGCCCTACAGGGCACATAATGGGGATATGGTTAAAAAACCGAGTATAGTCAGATATTTTTATGGAAAATCTGATCGACCAACCTCTCGGTACAGACCATCCGCACAGAACTCGGATGACTATCCAACTTTATAGACAGGTAAGCCCTAAACCTACTTCTTTAATCTTATCGGCATGATAAGCAGGAACCTTAGACCTATTCTAAAAAAAAATCTTATAAACTTTTTTTTAATATCATAAAAACAAATTATTTTAAACATACATTGCTCATTTATACCCTATTAAAATATAATGATTCTAAATGACTAAAAGCCGTGTTAAACTTGGATCAATCCACTCAACCAACTGGAATATACCGGTATGCCAAAGGTTTCAACAATCGGGGCGAGGCAGGCGGCCTTCAGGGTCTTATCCAGGGTCATTGGAGGGGGCGCCTATGCCGATATACTCCTTGAAAAAGAACTCGAAGGGCTTGGCGAGGCCGATAGACACCTTACAACAGAGATAACCTACGGGGTCTTGAGGTGGCGGATAAGGCTCGACTGGGTGATAGACCTTTTCTCGTCCATCAAGTCGAAGAAGCTCGAGCACAGCGTCTTGAACGCCTTGAGGATAGGCGCGTACCAACTCCTCTTCCTCACCAGGGTCCCGGCATCCGCCGCGGTAAACGGGTCGGTGGAGCTTGCCAAAAGAGGCGGCGGCAAAAAGGCCGGGTTCGTCAACGCGGTACTGAAAAAGATAGACGCCGGGAGGGCGGGGATCGCATACCCGGACATTAACGCGGACCCGATAAAGTACGCCTCTATCGTATACTCCCATCCGGAATGGATGGTAAAGAGGTGGGCGGAGCGCTTCGGCGCTGAACAGGCTATCTCGCTTTGCGAATCCAACCAGTCCGTTCCTCCGAAGACGCTAAGGGTAAACACCCTTGCGGCGTCGAGAGAACGGCTCATCGACGAGCTTGCGGGCACGGGTTTCGCGGTCAAAAAGACCATCTACTCGCCGGACGGCATAGAGGTATCGAGCGGCGGACGCCTCGACCCGAAAGACCCGAGGTACTATATCCAGGACGAGGCCTCGCAGCTCATACCGTACCTGCTCTCTCCAAAACCAGGCGAGGCGATACTCGACCTGTGCAGCGCCCCGGGCGGCAAGGCGACCCACATGGCCCAGCTCATGGGCGACTCCGGCCTCATATGCGCCGTGGACAAACGCCCGCGCAGGCTCAAAAACGTAGCGGAGGCCGCAAGGAGGCTAAAGACCGGTATCATAAGGACCGTGGCCGCCGACGCGCTCGATGGCATCCCGTTCGCCATGCGGTTCGACGCCATACTCCTTGACGCCCCGTGCTCCGGGCTCGGGGTGCTGAGGAGGTCGCCGGACATAAAATACAGGAGAAAAGAGGAGGATATCAGGGAGCTTGCCGGGGTTCAGAGGAGGCTTCTTGAGATGGCTTCAGGGTATCTTAAAAAGGGGGGGCGTATGGTATATTCAACATGCACCTTCGAGCCCGAAGAGACGGACGGGGTCATCAAGGGGTTCCTGAAAGACCATAATGAGTTCGTCCTCGAGGACGCAAGCGGCTATATGCCGGAAGGATGCGGCGGCCTTGTGGACGCAAGCGGCTTTCTCAGGACGTATCCGCTCCAGGGGCTCGATGGATTCTTCGGCGCAAGGCTTGGATTGAGGCCGTGAAAGGCAATTACGGGTGCAGGCTACTTTGCCCGTATGCGGCTCTGGCCTGCGGCAAGGCGTTAACCTCGGATGAGGGCTCCGCGGGTATCTCCCTTTGGTGTAGGGTTTTGGGTGGGCTGTTTTTCAGTCTAAGGACATACCCGCAGAAAGGATAGGTTGAGGTGCGGTAAGAGCTTGTGTGAGGGCGGGAGTTGCAACTCCCCGCAAAACCTTGCCGCGGGGAAGGGGTTATCGATTTTCAAAACGGCATAGGGTACGGGTCCGGTTTCATCGGATGCTCCTTATGCAAACACATCTATAAGGTTCTTTTCCATCTCATCCTGCGTCTTTAAGACCGCGGCGTTTAAGGCGACCATGTTTTTGGCCTCTATCTGGGTGGCGGCCTCTTCGACGTAATCGACGTTTGAGGCATCCACTACATTGCCGTAAGAATCCTTTATCTTCGGGCCTGACTCATTGGACTTCTCAGTCTTGGCCACGACCCCTACGCCCTTGCCCTCGTTCAGCGACACCTTATCTTTCTTGTAACCGGCGGTGTCCGCGTTCGCGGTATTATTGGCCGACGCTTCCATCATCGTAAACGCCGCCCTTATCGCCGAAACCGAAGAACTGAGTGAGGGTACCATACGTCGCTCTCTTCATTATTTCTATCGGACGGAGGCATGGAATACTTTAGGGAAATAATGGATATTTTCGGGGTCTGTCTGGGTCTGGCCTGTTAAGGGGGGCTGTAGGGGCTTGAGGCGCCGCGGAATTGCACGTAAGGGGCTGTAAACCAGGAGATTTTATCGGGCATCCTTCACTTAATGGGGCCTGTCAGGTACTTTAAAGGGATCTCCCCTTCCCTTATCACCACGACCCTGCCTGAGGTCACGTCAACGACCGTGGAGCCGGTCTTGCCTGGGAGCGCGCCCCCGTCTATAAGGACCTCTATCCTGCCGTTGAAGTAATCGAGCACCTCTTCAGGCGCTACAGCCGGCTTTTTACCCGTGGGGTTCGCGCTCGTCAAGCACGGATGAGAGGCGCGCGGCCAACGGGTTGCTCGACACCCTGACGCCGATCTTGCCGGTATCGCCTGTGAGCTCAAGGGGGACCGAAGGATGGGCCTTGAATACGATTGTGAGCGGGCCGGGCCAGAACCTCTTGATCAGGTCGAGCGCCGCTGGAGGGACCTCAGAGGCCACGGCGTCGAGCATGGGGACGTCCTTTATTATCACGGAGACGGGGTTTTTTCCGGGGCGCCCCTTGAGGCGGAAGAGATTCCCCACGGCCTCTTTGTTGAACGGGTCGACGCAGAGGCCGTAGAACGTCTCGGTCGGATACGCTATGACGCCGCCGCTTTTGAATGCGCGCACGGCCTCGTCAAGCGTTGAAGACGGGCTCAATATGACGGGCCTCTCTGCCTGTATCAATCAAAAACCCTGTGGTACGGAAAAACGGTTTGGCAGGCCGCTGAAAAAGCCCCATCTGCGGTGTCGTCATTGTCGTTGAAGCTCCCCACGGCAAGCCGCGGGGAATCTTCGACATATAAGGGAGTATATATTTCTATTCGCTCGCTTGACCCCTAAGCGGGCCTCGCGCTCGCTTGACCCCTAAGCGGGCCTCGCGCTCGCTATGCATGTTCGTCACTGCGGCGTACGAGACAAGTACGCCTCATTCCTCACTTCCCGACTCCTTGCATCTGGAGCTTTTTGAGCGGCCTGACGTGAATTTGGAGTTTTTCAGCAAGCTGTTGGCAAGCCGCGTAAAACGCAACCTGAAATCAAACAGCCTTCAGCCTCTTAGCCTTCTCCTCAACGGCCTTTGCCTGCTCCTTCCTGTGGGCCTTGAGCCTTGCCCTGAGCCCCTCGTCGGCCGTTGAGAGTATCTGCGCGGCGAAGATGCCGGCGTTCTTCGCGCCGGCAGAGCCTATGGCCATCGAGGCCACGGGCACCCCGCCGGGCATCTGTACCGTTGAGAGCAGCGCGTCGAGCCCCTTCAGAGGGCCCGAATCTATCGGGACCCCGATTACCGGGAGGGTGGTCTGCGCCGCTATGAAGCCCGCGAGATGGGCGGCGCTCCCGGCCCCGGCTATTATCACCCTTATCCCCCTCTTCTCGGCGGACTTTGCGTACCTCGCGGTCCTCTCCGGCGTCCTGTGGGCTGATGAGACGGTGACTTCGTAAGGGATGCCGAAAGACTTCAGCGCCTTTGCGGCCTCCTCCATTACAGCCAGGTCCGAATCGCTCCCCATGAGTATCCCGACAAGGGGTTTTACCCTTTCACCGACGGTCATATGTTCCCCTCCATTGGAAGATGAAACTCCACAAAGCCCAAGCCGCGGGCCTCGCGCCCGCAATGCATGTTCAGCGGACCAGGCGCCGCAACGCCTTATACCCTATATCCTTCCTGTAGTAAGCCCCTTCCCAGGATATCAGCTCAACGGCCCTGTACGCCCTCTCTATAGCCTCTTTTATCCCGTTGCCGAGGGCCGTGACCCCGAGCACCCTGCCGCCGGAGGTTACGACGTGGCCGTCCTTGAAGGCCGTGCCCGCGTGGAAGACCATCACGTCCTCCATGCCGCCTGCCTCGTCAAGACCGCTTATCACGCTCCCCCTTGCGTAATCGCCCGGATAGCCGCCCGCGGCCATCACGACGCATACGGCGTGCTTGTCAGACCACTTCAGCCTCACCCCGGCAAGCCTCCCCTCGGCCGCACGCATAAGGAGATCAAAGAGGTCGTCCTCAAGCCGCATCATTATCGGCTGGGTCTCCGGGTCTCCGAACCTGCAATTGAACTCCAGCACCTTGACCCCGACTCCGCCTATCATCAGCCCGGCATAGAGCACACCCCTGTAGGGCCTCCCCTCCGCCTCCATGGCCTCTACCATAGGCTTCATGACCCGCTCCATGACCTCGCGTTCGAGCTCCGGGGTCATCAGCGGGGCCGGGGAGTAGGTGCCCATGCCACCGGTATTGGGCCCCATATCGCCGTCGTATATCGCCTTGTGGTCCTGCGCCGGGGCGAGCGGGACGACGGTCTTTCCGTCTGTGACGGCGAGGAAAGACGCCTCCTCGCCCTCTAAAAACTCCTCGATGACGACCCTCGCGCCCGAGGGGCCGAAGGCCTTCTTCACCATTATATTCTCTATCGCCTCAAGGGCCTCGTCTTCAGCCGCGCATATTACAACGCCCTTGCCAGCGGCAAGCCCGTCGGCCTTGACTACCAGGGGAGGGGCAATCTCCTTGACGTAAGCCCGCGCCTCCAGCGGGTCGGAGAACTCCCTGTAGCGCGCGGTCGGGATGTTGTAGCGCGCCATCAGGCCTTTGCTGAACGCCTTGCTCCCCTCTATCTCGGATGCGAGCCTCGAAGGGCCGAATATCCTGAGCCCCGCCCTCTCGAACTCATCGGCTATGCCGAGGGTGAGCGGGACCTCCGGGCCCACGACCGTCAGGTCTATGCGCTCTTTCAATTTAACAGGCTGCGGAAAAACTACAAATTCACGTCAGGTTGCTCAAAAAGCTCCAGATGCAAGGAGTCGAGAAGTGAGGAATGAGGCGTACTTTTTCCGTACGCCGCAGTGACGAGCGACGATGACGACACCGCAAATGGGGCTTTTTCAGCAACCTGTTAATGCCTGAAGTGCCTGACGCCGGTGAACACCATGGCTATCCCGCGCTCGTCCGCGGCCTTTACGACCTCTTCGTCCTTTATGGAGCCCCCAGGCTGTATTATGGCGGTTATGCCGTGCTCCGCGGCCATGTCCACGTTGTCCCTGAACGGGAAGAACGCGTCCGAGGCCATCACGGCCCCCTTCAAGGCAAGCCCGGCCTCAGCCGCCTTTATGGCGGCTATCCTCGTGGAGTCTATCCTCGACATCTGCCCCGCTCCTATGCCGACGGTGCGCAGCCCCCTGGCGAATATTATGGCGTTGCTCTTCACGTGCTTGCATACGTTCCACGCGAAGAGCAGGTCCTCAAGCTCCGATTCATCCGGCCCCCGCCTGGTGACGGTCTTTAAGTCCGAGGCGCTCTCGATGTCGAGGGTCTGAAGGAGCACCCCTCCGCATACCCTCTTGATGTCGAGGTCCGGGGCGCACCTGTTCGCGGCCCCGGCCTCCACCCCGCAGGCCTCAATCACCCTCAGGTTCTTCTTCGCGGCCAGGATTCCGAGCGCCTCCTCGTCGTATCCAGGGGCTATGACGGCCTCGAGGAATATCCTGCCGAGCGCCTCAGCCGCCTCCCCGGTGACCCTCCTGTTCAAGCCCACTATGCCGCCGAAGGCCGAGGTCCTGTCGCACGCGTACGCGAGCTCATACGCCTTGAGCGTCCCGTCCTTCGAGACCGCGGCCCCGCACGGGTTGTTGTGCTTTATTATGACCGCCGCCGGCTCATGGAACTCAGATACTATCTGGAGGGCCGCGTTGAGGTCGAGGATATTGTTGTAAGAGAGCTCCTTGCCCTGATGCTTCCTGGCGTCCCCGAGCACCGGGGTCCTCGTCCTCACGCGGTAGAACGCCGCGCTCTGGTGCGGGTTCTCCCCGTAGCGCATATCCTGGACCTTCTCGTACTGCACAGTGAAGGTGTCGGGGAACCTCCTCCGGGCCTCAAGCTGGGGGTCTTCAGGGACCGCGCCCAGGTAGTTCGAAACGGCCGCGTCATACCGCGCCGTTAGCTGGAAGACCTTCCTGGCGAGGGCGAACCTGGTCTGC
>JACRLF010000049.1 GCA_016235365.1 Deltaproteobacteria bacterium
ATTCTCCGCAGCTTGCCGCGGGGAGGAGCGAGCGAATTACAAACGATAAATTCCTTACTTGAAAATTCTCCTCAACAAGTTGCGGAGAATTTTAAGCCTCTTTGAACGAAATATTGTATTTTTTCAAGAGGTGGTAAAGGGTCGGTCTTGCAAGGCCGAGGTCGTCAGCGGCCTTGCTTATGTTGCCTTCGTTCTTGGCGATGGCCCTGTTTATCATCCTGAGCTCGATATCTTCCTTTGCGGCCTTGAGGTTGAACGACGCGGGGGCAGGCTGAACGGGTTCAAGCCCGATGTCCGTTGCGGTGATAGAGGGGCCCTCGGAAAGGGTGACGGCCCTGCGTATGCAGTTCTCAAGCTCCCTTACGTTGCCCGGCCAGTCGTAGGCGTTCAATGCCTCAATCGCTTCCTGGCTAATGGACTTGGGCTTAGCCCCGTCCTTTGTGTGCATCTTGACAAAGGCCTTCGCTATAAGAACGACGTCATCCCTCCGCTTCCTTAACGGCGGGAGGTCCACGGCCACCACGGCGAGCCTGTAGTAGAGGTCTTCCCTGAACCTGCCCTCGGAAAGAAGCTTCTTTATGTCCCTGTTCGTCGCGGCTATCACACGCACATCCACTTCTATGGTCTGCCTGCCGCCGACCCTGTTCAATCTGAAGTCCTGCAGGAACCTCAAGAGCTTTACCTGGAGCTGGAGCGGGAGCTCGCCGACCTCGTCGAGGAAGAGCGTCCCTCCGTCCGCAAGCTCTATCCTGCCCTTTTTCTGGGCGTGCGCCCCGGTAAAGGCGCCCTTCTCATAGCCGAAGAGCTCGCTCTCCATGAGGTTCTCGGGTATGGCCCCGCAGTTTATGGGTATGAAGGGCTTGTCCTTCCTAACGCTGTTCGAGTGTATGGCGCGGGCCACGAGCTCCTTGCCAGTGCCGCTCTCACCGCGGCACGTCCGTGGTGGAGACTTTCCTTATCGCCGAAAAGACGTCATGCATCACGGGGCTTGCGCCTACCAGCTCCCCGAAGGACCGGGTATCAAGACGCTGCTGAAGCGCCTTGTACTCGGATTCGAGCGTATGGACGTAAAAGGCCCTCTTGAGTATCGCCTTGAGCTCCTCGATGTCCACGGGCTTGGTGAAAAAATCGTGCGCCCCGCGGGAAATCGCCTCGAGCGCCGCCCTCCTATCCGGGTTGCCCGTCACCACTATCACCTTGGTGGAAGGGTCTAACCGCAGTATCCGCTCAAGGAGCTTGAGGCCCTCCTCGGTCCCCTCCGGCTCCGGCGGCAGGCCGAGGTCAAGGGTGACGACCGGCGGGTGGTCTTTGCCGAGGGTCTCCATGGCGCTCTCGCCGTCCATGGCGAGGTATACGTCGTAGTCCCGCACAAGGGCCCACTTCATCTGGGTCCTTATGGACTCGTCGTCTTCAATTACAAGGAGCTTCTGTTTGCTCATGCCCGCCATCTCTCCCTTTTCTCTCTCACAGGGCCGTTCTCCTGTCCCTTGAATCGCCTGTAAGACGCTCTGACGCAGGCAAGATCACCTTGAAACTGGTCCCATTGCCCTCGGCGCTCTCTATCTCTATCTTGCCGCCGTGGGCCTCCACAACGGTCTTGCACTGGAAAAGTCTTTTTCGTGGTCTTGAACGGCTTGAAAAGGGACGTCTCTATGAACTCTCTCGGGATGCCGTTGCCGTTATCCGATATCGTGACGGCCACGGAGCCGTCTTCCATACGCCCTCTCACCGTAATCCTGCCTTCGTCCTTGACGGCCTCGTAAGCGTTCGTGAGGATGTTTAAAAATACCATTTCCATGGCGTCCGGGTCAATGCCCACCGGAGGCATCGTCTCGACCTCGTTGATTATAATGACGTTTTTGGACCTGCTTACCGGCATCTTCTGGATGGAGTTGCGTATAAGCCCCTTCAAGTCCACGGGCGCTTTCTTGATATCAAGCCCCTTGGGCACGGATGAGAGCTTCTCTATTACGTCCTTCATCCTCTTAACTATGCTGTTTATGGTATTTATGGCGTCCTGCTGGAATTCCGGGTTGTTCATGTTGTGCCTGGCGTTCTGGCTCACCAGGGAGAGCGAGTTCGTCAGGTTCTTAAGGTCGTGCATTATGAAAGAGGACATGTTGCTGAAGGCCTCGACCTCCTTGACGTTCACGAGGTCCTCAAGGAGCCTTATGTTGGTTATCTGGACGGCGGCCTGCGTGGTCATGGCCTTGAGCAACTCGAAGTCGTCCCGCCTGTACGGCTCGCCGGAGAAGTCCCTGCCCTGGAGCAGGAACCCCACGATGTCATGGCCAGAGAGGAGCGGGGCGCACAGGGCCGCCCTTGTGGATGAAACCAATGCCTCGACCTCATTGGCAAGCGCAGGGCCGGCGCCGCCCTCCGCGCCGTCGAACGTAAAAGGACCCATGCGCTCCCTTATGAGCGCAATCAACGGATGGGTATTTTTTATCTTCCTCAAACCGTCCTCTATCCCCGGGGCGGGCGAATAATATTCGCCGGATGCCGGTTCGTAGACCCAGATGTATATATCCTTTACCCCCATCGTGACCGAGACCATCTCAGTGAGGGTCCTGCATATCTCCTCCACCGACCTCTTGGGGCTTATCTTCTCTATGGTCTCCATCCACTTGTCGCGGAACTCGTATTTGTGCTTGTAGAAATGGCGATTTATGAACGCCTGGACCTTCCTCCTCAGGCTCGCGGTAAAGAGCAAGACAAAGAGCGCCAGGACGGATGCGAATACGAAAAGGGTGGTGAAGAAGTAGTGGAACGGGACGTTGAAGTACCGGATTCCGTTGGCGATAAGTCCGGTGGCTATCAGGTAGAGCCCGACTATCATGATCGTAAGGGAATTGTATATTACGTACCTTGATATGAATATGTCGACGTCCATGAGCCTGTGCCTCACTATGAAGACGGCCATCATGGACACTGCGATTATGATCACCGAAGAGGTGACCGGGATGGCGCCAAGCGTCAGGGTGGAGTATAGGAGGGCCTGGCTGGAGATGAATATGAAGAAGGCCATGATGGAGCCGACGCCGAAGATAACGTACTTTATCTGCCACCTCTTTGGCCCCTCCGAGTAGCGAAGCGTGTTTTCGAGGTGGACGAGGTTGAAGACGAGCCCGAGTATGAGGTAGATGTAGAAGTACTTCAGGAGCGGGTTGGAGACGATCAGGAGGGGCTCTCCGGAATACTCGTCCACGATGGAGTGCGGCGGGCCGACGTCCGCCGCCGCCCACGCGATCATGAAAAACAGGGAAGCGGCGATCACGCCGGCGAGCGGGATTGTGTTTTTTGACAACACGTCCCTGTAGTTCGCCCTCGCGAAGGCAAGCGAAAACAGTATCCACGCCGCCGGGAGGGCCGATTCGCCGATCAAGAGCATCCTGACGCCGACGTCGGCGCCGCCGCCGCTTGAAAGGAGTATTACGGTATTGCCGGCTTCGATGACAGCGAGGCTGGCCATGCCCAGGGCGAACCCGATATTCGTGAGCTGGCGCGGGTTCCTGGACAGCGTAAAGAGGCCGAGCGCTATGCTCAGGACCGCGCTGACAACAGGCAGTATGGCGAAGTAGTTGTTCATTCGGTCTTTCGATGGACTACACTTGAGCCCAGGCTGCGGGGTTTCCGTTGGTACTGTTGACCACAGCTTGCTAAGCCCAAGCTGCGCTTAATTAGACCCCCGAAGGAAACATTAAAGGTTTTGGCGAGAATCGAAGGAGAACTTCATGCCGGATCGCGCTAAATTTCACAGCCGGTTTGACTTTAAATTGCCGTTGCCGGGAACCGGATACGGGAACCCGGTTGATGCGATATGAAAGCCCGCCGGGTCCGTACGTGTTTGCCGCCGTTGGGAACAGCGGCGGTATATTATGATAATTATAAGAGATTTGACGGATACATTCAACCTTACACATATTTCTCCGTAATCGTCCGCCGCGTTGAACATGCATGGCTGGCGCGGGGATGGCGCCCCGGCCTATATGTAAACCGGGGGGCGGTCCGGGCGCGCGGCCCACCTGTCACGCCTTCACTATGTTTTTGCTCTTTATGCCCGCCGTGGCGTTCCTCGTATCCACTACAAGCCGGCTGTTCTTCACTATCCACCTGCAGTCATATTCCGAGTGGTCGGTGGCGATAAGGACGCAGTCGTACTTCTTCATGTTGGCGCCGGTGAGTCCGGTGGAGCGCATCTTGAGACCCGTCTTGTGGATTACGGCCACAGGGATAAACGGGTCGTTATAATCCACCTTCGCGCCCTTTCCCTTCAATATCCTTATAAGCTCCAGGGAGGGGGACTCCCTGAGGTCGTCAATGTCCTTCTTGTAGGCGATGCCCAGGATAAGGACGCTTGAGCCCTTGAGGCTCTTGCCCCTGTCGTTCAAGGCCTCCATGACCCTGTGGACGACATAGTACGGCATGTTGGAGTTTATCTCCCCGGAGAGCTCGATGAACCTCGTGGAGAAGTCGTACTCCCTTGCCTTCCATGTCAGGTAGAACGGGTCTATGGGGATGCAGTGCCCTCCGAGGCCGGGGCCGGGATAGAAGGCCTGGAACCCGAAAGGCTTGGTCTTGGAGGCCTCGATGACCTCCCATATATCCACGCCCATCCTGTCGCACAGCATCTTGAGCTCGTTCACGAGCGCTATGTTCACGCTCCTGTATATGTTCTCCAGGAGCTTCGTCATCTCCGCCACCCTGGTGGAGGAGACCTCCACGACCCTGGTGACTATCTTCGAGTAGAGGGCGGCCCCCAGCCTGGTGCACCTCCGGGTGACCCCGCCAACCACCTTGGGGGTGGTCTTTATGGTAAAGTCCATCCTGCCCGGGTCCTCCCTTTCAGGGGAGAATACGAGGAAGAAGTCCTGGCCCGCCTTTAGGCCGTTCTTCTGGAAGAGCGGCAGCAGCACCTCCTCCGTGGTGCCCGGGTACGTGGTGGACTCAAGGGAGATGAGCTGGCCCGGCCTCAGGTGCCTGACTATCTCCGCGGCCGTCTTTTCCACATAGGTGAGGTCGGGCTCCCTCTTGTCGGTAAGGGGGGTGGGGACGCATATTATGACAGCGTCTACCTTTGCAAGCCTTGACATGTCGGTCGTGGCCGAGAATGACGGCTTGTCCTTCCCGATGAGCGCGGATATCTTCCCGGAGGGGATGTGCTTGATGTATGACTTACCCCTGTTAAGGCACTCCACCTTCTCAGGGTCGATGTCGAAGCCGATGACGCTGTATCTCTCGTCGCAAAACCGGAGGACTATCGGAAGCCCTACATAGCCTAAGCCTATGACGCCTATTTTTGCCCTCCTCTCCTCTATAAGTTTAAGGAGATTCTCGTAGTTTTTGGACATTAATACCTCCGTGGCAGAGTGCTTTTATAGTTATGCCGCGAAAGGAGCGGCATCGGTTTGGAGGGTATGCCCCTCCTACCCGACAGGCGCGAAGTCGAAGGTATACTCTATGGTGAAGTCTTCGCTGCCACTGGCGTCCGGGAATTTCCAGAGGTATATCCTGGCGGCAATCTGCTCCTCGAGCTCAGGGGAGTTGAGGGTCGAGTTGATTATCTCGGCCTTCCTGACCTTCCCCTCCGGGGTTATGGTTATCCTGGCGGTGACCTTGCCCCTCATGGTAGG
>JACRLF010000050.1 GCA_016235365.1 Deltaproteobacteria bacterium
TGTCCTGCCTACGTAGTGGTTCCTCACTATCCCCATGTCAAAGGGTATGCCGGATTCCTCGGCGTATCCGATGGAGGCCGGTATGCCCGAATCCGGGACGGGTATCACCACGTCCGCCTCCACCGGGTGCTCGATGGCAAGGCGCGCCCCGAGCCTCTTCCTGACCTCATAGACGTTGGCCCCGAAGACCCTGGAATCCGGCCTCGCGAAGTATATGAACTCGAATACGCACGGGGTATAGCACGCCTGCCGCGGCATCTTATGGGAGGTAATCCCCCTGGAGTCCATCACGAGCACCTCTCCGGGCTCTATATCCCTGACATACTCGGCCTCGATAAGGTCGAAGGCGCACGTCTCGGAAGCCACCACCCACGCCCCCTTGAGCCTGCCGAGCGACAGGGGCCGGAACCCGTGGGGGTCCCTGGCGGCGACCATAATGCCGTCGGTGAGGAAGAGGAGCGAGTACGAGCCCCGGAGCCTGCCGAGGGCGTACATGAGCCTCTCCACGAAGGAGCGCTCCTTCCTCGACGCTATGAGGTGGACTATCACCTCGGTGTCCATGCTCGACTGGAATATCGAGCCGTACGCCTCGAACTCGGCCCGCAGGAGCGTGGCGTTGACGAGGTTCCCGTTGTGCGCCACCGCTATCTCGCCCCTGGAATACTCGACCACGAACGGCTGCGCGTTCCTGATGTGGGAATCGCCGGCGGTGGAATACCTGACGTGGCCGATAGCCGCCGGGCCGTGGAGCCTGGCGATGTCGTCGGAGCTGAAGGCGTCGGCCACAAGCCCCATCGCCTTGTGTGAGTAGAGCGCCTGGCCGTCCGAAGAGACTATCCCGGCGCTCTCCTGGCCCCTGTGCTGCAGGGAATAAAGGCCCAGGTACGCGAGGTTGGCCGCTTCCGGGTGGCCGTATACGCCGAAGACCCCGCACTCGTCATGGAACCTGTCGTCTCTGAACTCGCTCTCTTCCATCGCCTCTATGACCCCTCCCCGGACTTAAAGCCCCTGGGTATCAGAACGTTAAAAAATCAACTGCTTCCGCCTAACAGGTTGTTGAAAAACCCTCGCGTCCGTTCAGGCTGTTGACGCTCCCCGCGGCTTGCCGCGGGGAGCTTCGACATGTAAGGAAGTATCTATATCCGATTCGCTCGCTTAGCCCCGCTAGCCAAGCTGCGGGCTGGGCGCTCGCTATGCATGTTCAAAAAGCTCCCGACCCACGCCACTTGGCGTGGGAGGCGTCGAGGAGCGAGGCAGGGCTCCCATTGCGTCTTTACAATTGCAATGGGAAGTCGTATTTTGGCCATACGCCGTAGCAGAGCGACGATGACAACGCAGTAGATGGACTTTTTCAACAGCCTGCTAAAGGCGATGGCTTTGGAATAGGCCGTAAGCCGGATGGAGTAATTCAACTGCTTACCCCTCACCCCAACCCTGTCCCGCATGGGGAGAGGGAGTTTCTAACAGGTCGCTCAAAAAGTCACATCTGCTTTGTCGTCTCGGCGTTGAAGCTCCCCGCGGCTTTTCCGCGGGGAATCTTCGACATGTAAGGAAGCATCTATATCCGATTCGCTCGCTTGACCCCTGAGCGGGCCTCGCGCTCGCTATGCATGTTCGTCACTGCGGCGTACGGACAAAGTACGCCTCATTCCTCACTTTCTCGACTCCTCGCATCTGTAACCTTTTGAGCAACCTGTTCTATTTTGAGTTTTTCCGCATCCTGTTAAGGTAAGTTTCAGGGTCAAAAGAGCTTATTCTGCCTCTCCCCCTCGTTCGCCTTCTCAATCCAGGGACGCCCCACGTGGCGATATGCTATTGCCGTGGCGACCCTCCCGCGAGGTGTCCTGTTGATATAGCCCTCCTGTATAAGGAATGGCTCGTAGAGGTCTTCTATGGCGTCCTTCTCCTCATGGATGGCCGAGGCGAGGGACTCTATCCCGACAGGGCCTCCCCCGAACTTGTCTATTATGGTCAGGAGGATGCGCCTGTCCATCTTGTCAAAGCCCTTCGAGTCTATCTCGAGCATGGCGAGTGCCTCAGAGGCCACGCCCTCGGTTATGACCCCTCCGGCCTTGACCTGTGCGAAGTCGCGCACCCTCCTCAGGAGGCGGTTTGCGACCCTCGGAGTACCCCTCGACCTGCCTGATATCTCGGCGGCCCCGTCCGGGGTTATCTCTATGCCGAGGATGGACGCGGACCTTACTACTATCGTCCTTATATCCTCCGGCGAATAGAAGTCGAACCTCAGTATCACCCCGAACCTGTCCCTCAACGGGGAGCTCAGGAGCCCGGCTCTCGTCGTCGCCCCGATGAGCGTGAACTTCGGTATCTCGAGCTTTACGGAGCGCGCCGAGGGCCCCTGGCCTATCATGATGTCTATGTGATAGTCCTCCATCGCGGGGTAGAGTATCTCCTCCACGGTGGTGGAGAGCCTGTGTATCTCGTCTATGAAGAGGACGTCCCTTCCCTCGAGGTTGGTGAGGATGGCGGCCAGGTCCCCGGCCTTCTCTATCACCGGGCCGGATGTGGCCCTGATGTGGCTCTCCAGCTCGTTGGCGATGATGTTCGCCATCGTGGTCTTGCCGAGCCCCGGGGGGCCGTAGAATAGGACGTGGTCGAGCGCTTCGCCCCTGGCCTTCGCGGCCTCGACGAATATCTTGAGGTTCTCCTTGAGCCTCTCCTGGCCTATGAAGTCCTTTATCAGGCGCGGCCTCAGCGTCGCCTCGATCCCCTCGTCCTCATCGAGCCTTACCGGGGCTATCTCACGTTCGTCCATAGGTATAAACCGCCTTGATGAACCCACCGTGGAATTTGAACCCCGGTGGCTTCAGAACGCTAAAAAACTACTTTTTCGACAGCAGTTTCAGCGCCTCTTTAAATAGTTCCTCGAAGCCGAAGCCCGAGGGCAGGAGGAGCTTCGCCTTTTTAACGGCCTCCTCTGAGGGCGCGGACCTGTACCCGAGGTTATCGAGCGCCGATATGACGTCTACGGATAACTGATCCCTCTCCCTGCCAGCCGGCTCCTTTGCCTCCTCGGGCCTTTGGAGGTTTCTCACCTTGTCCTTTAGCTCCACGATGAGCCTCTCCGCAGATTTGGTCCCTATGCCGGGTATGGAGTTCAGGCGCGCCCTGTCGGAGCTTGCTATGGCGCTCACCAGATCGCCTATCGGTATGCCGGAGAGGATATTGCGCGCGAGCTTCGGCCCCACGCCGGAGACGCTTATGAGGAGCTGGAACCCCTCCTTCTCCTCCGGCGTCAAGAAGCCGTATAACTGCAAGGCGTCTTCCCTGACGTTGGTGTGCACGTTGAGCGAGAGCTCCTGGCCCATATCCGGGAGCTGATAGTAAGTGGTGAGCGGGATGAAGACTTCGTACCCCACCCCGTTGACGTCGATGATGACGGACTCGGTGGTCTTGCGCATCAATTTCCCGCGTATGTGGGCTATCATGACGTTTGAGCCGCGGCCCGCAGGACCCTGCCCGACATGTTGCAGTGGTGCAGGTGGCATATGGCCACGGCCAGGGCGTCGGCGGCGTCGGCCTTGAGTTCATGCGGGTACTTGAGGAGCGTCTTTACCATCTTCTGAACCTGGTCCTTTGAGGCGTTGCCGTAGCCGGTGACGGACTGCTTGACGCTGCTGGGCGAGTACTCGAATACGTCGAGCCCCGAGGCCGCGGCAACGACAAGGGCCGCCCCCCTGGCGTGGCTGAGCGCTATCGCGCTCTGGACGTTCCTGGAGAAAAATAGCGACTCCACGGCAACGCAGCCGGGCCTGAACTCCTCGATCACCCCTGAAAGGCCGTTCGATATCGCAAGGAGCCTTTCGTGCAGAGGCAGCGCCGGGCCGGGGCTTATGGCGCCGGAGCCGAGACGGTCGAGTATCCCGCCCTTTTTCTTCTCCACTATCCCGTAGCCCGTAAAGAGGCTGCCGGGGTCGATGCCGAGTACTATCAAAATGGCCTCTTTTTTCCGTATATTTATTTAAGCCGCTCCCGCGTCACGCGACCCCGGCCATCTCCTCTGACGGGATGTCGAAGTTGGCGTATACGGACTGGACGTCGTCGAGGTCCTCAAGCTCTTCAAGGAGGCTTAATACCTGCCGGGCCGTCTTGCCCTCCACCTTGACCGTGGTCTTCGGCGCCATCGTCGTCTCGGCAAGGGTGTACCTGACCCCCACGGCGTCAAAAGAGTTCTTCACCTTTATGAAGTCAGCCGGGGCGGTATATACCTCAAATACCCGGTCCTCGTTGTTGGCTACTACGTCCTCTGCCCCGGCCTCGAGCGCGGCCTCCATAAGCCTCTCTTCGGTTATGGAGTCCATCTCAAAGGTGAAAAAGCCCTTTTTCTCGAAGAGATAGCCGACCGAGCCGCTCTGTCCGAGACTTCCGCCGAAGCTCGAGAACGCATGGCGGACCTCTGAAGCGGTCCTGTTCCTGTTATCGGTCATGAAGTTTACGAGCACCGCCACCCCGCCGGGGCCGTACCCCTCATAAGTGCCCTCCTCGTAGTTGACCGAATCGAGCTCGCCCGCGCCTTTTTTTATGGCCCGCTCGATATTGTCGGCAGGCAGGTTCTCGCTCTTTGCAGTCTCTATGGCGGCGCGGAGCCTTGGGTTGCCGGAGGGGTCGCTCCCGCCGACCTTTGCCGCCACCATTATCTCCTTGACGAGCTTTGTGAATACCTTGCCCTTCTTCGCGTCGGATTTGGCCTTCTTATGCTTTATGTTGGCCCACTTTGAATGCCCTGACATCTACGCCCCCGCTGTCAATAAGATAGGAATATATAAACGATTCCGCATTAATAACACAAATCAGGGGATTTTGCAATTTTACAGAGAAAAAAATGGCGGCATTGCGGATTGGACGGAGGCGGGTAAACCCATAAGGCGTATTTTTTACCTGCGTAGTTGCTAATTTTGCTAAAAAATTGTATCTTTGCTATATGCCGCGACTGACCGAACAGGAACGACAGGAGATCATCCGCTATCTTGAGGCCGACAAGCCCCTGCCGGATAAGTTTCGCTTTCTGCTGTTCGGTGACAAGCGCGAGGTGGAATTAGTCTGGAACGGCAAGAGCATCGAGGTCAGTAACATCGTCCTGCCCTTTCAGGTGATAGAGCAGGTGGACGAGCCGCGCGCGGAGAGGGCGACGGACACCAAGTTGCAGTTGGATATGTTCTCAACCGATACCCGTGGACGCCAGATTAAGGGCTGGACTAATAAACTAATCTGGGGCGACAACAAGCTCATCCTTTCATCTTTAAAAGAACGGGCCTCTACGCGAGGAGATAGAAAAACAGGGTGGCCTTAAGCTCATCTACATTGACCCGCCGTTTGACGTGGGCGCGGATTTCTCAATGGACATCGAGATACCTTCTTCCCTCCCCCCTGACAAGGGGGGACAGAGGGGGGTTGACACCTTCACCAAAAAGCCCAACATTCTCGAAGAGATCGCCTACCGCGACACATGGGGCAAGGGCGCGGATTCCTTTATCGCGATGATATACGAGCGGCTGAGCCTGATGCGGGATTTGTTGGCCGAGGATGGGAGTATTTATGTGCATTGCGATTGGAGACTGAGTTCCGTTGTTCGACTGGTTCTTGATGAGGTTTTTGGCGGCGAGAATTTCTTAAATGAAATCGTTTGGCATTATCGAAAATGGTCATTGCCAGTGAAGTTTTTCCAAAAGAATCATGATTCAATCTTTTTCTATTCAAAGAACCAAGTAAGCAAAGAAAGATTCTTTGAGTCTGTTGAATTTCAAGAGCAGTCAGAGGGGACACTGAAGAGATGGAAGGGGAAGAAACAGAAGGCAGTCTTTGACGACATAGGTAATAGGCTGGCTACCAATCTTGATGAAGAGTCAACTGGCGCACCACTCTCCGATGTTTGGGACATATCAATAATCAATCCTGCTGCGCAGGAAAGAATTGGTTATCCTACCCAAAAACCTGAAAAACTGATCGAAAGAATATTGAGGCACTGCACCCGCGAAGGCGACCTTGTGGCGGATTTCTTCTGCGGCTCCGGCACTACCGCCGCCGTTGCCGAAAAGTTAGGCCGCAGGTGGATTGCAACTGACCTCGGCAAGTTCGCCATACACACCACGCGAAAGCGTCTTATCGGCGTCCAGCGTGAACTTAAGGCCGAAGGCAAAGACTACCGCGCCTTTGAGATACTCAACCTCGGCAAGTACGAGCGCCAGCACTACATCGGAGTCAATCCCAACCTGCCCGATGCCGCAAGCCGCGCCAAGTTAGCGGAGCGGCAGAGCGCAAAATTCACCGAGAAGTATAACGACTATATACACCTTGGCGTCATAGAATGGCGCAAGGCCTATGCCGAACACGAAAAAATGGGCAAGAAAGCCATCTTGTTTGTGATGACCGACGACACCCGCAACTGCGATGACGTGGCCGAGTATCTTGAAGGCAACTATCCTGACCTTAAAGACGCGGTACTGGTCATTCACACAAAAAGCAACGGAGAGATTTCCGAATCAACGTCAGGCAAAAGCAAAGAAGAGTTGGATAAGCTACGCGAGCAGGCCAACTCGATTGACGGTATGGACAGCCCATACAAAGCAATCATCTCCGTGATGATGCTCAAAGAGGGCTGGGATGTGCGCAACGTTACCACCATTGTGGGCCTGCGTGCCTATGCCGCCCAAAGTAATATTTTGCCAGAGCAGACCCTGGGGCGCGGTTTGCGCAAAATGTATCCCGGCGGCGTGGAAGAATACGTCAGCGTGGTCGGCACGAATGCCTTTATGGACTTCGTCGAATCCATCCAGGCCGAGGGTGTGGTGCTTGAGCGCAAAGCGATGGGCGAAGGCACACAAGCCAAAACTCCGCTGGTGGTGGAGATTGACAAAGAAAATGTCAAAAAAGACATTGAGGCGCTGGACATTGAGATCCCGGTGCTCACGCCGCGCGTTTACCGTGAATACAAGAACCTGAGCGCGTTGGACGTGGGCGCGCTGGGACATCAGCGTGTGTCCTACCGGCAGTTCAGCGAGGAAGAACAACGGGAGATAGTATTCAAGGACATCACCACCGGCGAGGTAACGCATACCACCATACTCGACACGGCTGGCGTAGTTGATTACCGCAGTGTGATAGGCTACTTCGCGCAGACCATCATGAAAGATTTGCGGCTGGTCAGCGGCTACGACGCGCTGTATGGCAAGGTCAAGGCGTTTGTGCAAGAGCAGTTATTTGATCGCGCGGTGGAACTGGAAAGCCCTAACACTCTGCGCAACCTGTCGGAACCGGCGGCCGCTAAAACACTGATCGAGACGTTCAAAAAGGCGATCAACGCCCTCACCGTGCAGGACAAGGGCGACGCCGAAATCCGCGATACCATCAAGTTACGGCAGACGCGCCCTTTTGTTACCAAAGACCAAGGCTATCTAATTCCGAAAAAAAGCGTCTTTAACCGCATCATCGGGGACAGCCATTTTGAGCTATTGTTCGCAAGCTTTCTGGAGAACTGCGAGGATGTGGTTTCCTACGCCAAGAATTATATGGCGGTGCATTTTAAACTGGACTACGTGAACGCGGACGGCGATATTTCCAACTACTACCCGGATTTTCTGGTCAAGCTGGCCGACAAAAGGATTTTCATTGTCGAAACCAAAGGACAGGAAGACCTTGATGTGCCGTTGAAGATGCAACGGTTGCGGCAATGGTGCGAGGATATAAACCGGGTGCAGGCGGATGTGCAATACGATTTTGTTTACGTGGATCAGGAAAGTTTTGATAAGTTCCAGCCCACCTCATTCCGGCAATTAATAGATGGCTTCAGGGAATACAAAGGGTAATTGTTGACTTCTAACAGGTTGTTGAAAAACCCTCGCGTCCGTTCAGGCTGTTGAAGTTCCCCGCGGCTTGCCGCGGGGAATCTTCGACATGTAAGGAAGTATCTATATCCGATTCGCTCGCTTAGCCCCGCTAGCCAAGCTGCGGGCTGGGCGCTCGCTATGCATGTTCAAAAAGCTCCCGACCCACGCCACTTGGCGAAGCCGCCCCATCCCCTTGCCTACGATTTTACGCTCTGATATACTGTTAAGACGCTCAGGAAAGTCGAAATGCGGAGGTGTGTATGGCCGGCGCGATATTGAACCTCATCAACGGCGTGTGGAAGCCCGCGCAGGACAGGAGGACGCTAAAGAGCGTCAACCCCGCTAATACCGATGACGTGGTAGGGGTCTTCCCCCTCTCGGGCAAGGCCGACGTGGACGAGGCCGTTGCCGCGGCGCGCGCGGCCCGCGAGCTCTGGAGGCTCACCCCCGCCCCTAAAAGGGGTGAGATACTCTTCAGGGCGGCTGTTCTCATAGAGAAGGACAAGGGCTCCCTCGGACGCCTTGTGACCAGAGAGATGGGAAAGATACTCCCTGAGGGGCTCGGCGACGTCCAGGAGGCTATAGACATGGCCTTCTACATGGCCGGGGAAGGCAGGCGCATGACCGGCGAGACGGTCCCCTCGGAACTCCCGATGAAGGACTGCAAGTCCGTGCGCGTGCCCGTGGGGGTCTTCGCCCTCATCACCCCGTGGAACTTCCCCACGGCCATCCCGGCGTGGAAGATATTCCCGGCGCTCATCGGCGGCAATACCGTGGTATTCAAGCCGTCGAGCCTCACACCGGCCTCGGCTACAAGGCTCGTTGAGCTTATCGTCGAGGCCGGGGTCCCGCCCGGGGTAGTAAACCTCGTCCACGGCCGGGGCGAGGATACCGGCGAATACCTCGCCGCGCACAGGGGCGTGGACGGCGTGTCGTTCACCGGCTCATCGGCGGTCGGGGAAGCGCTTGCAAAGGCCTGCTCGGGGCCCGGCAAGGAGGTCTCATGCGAGATGGGAGGGAAAAACCCCATCATCGTCATGGACGACGCCAGGCTCGACCTTGCCGTGGAGGGCGCGCTCTGGGGAGGGTTCGGCACTACCGGGCAGAGGTGCACGGCGGCGTCCAGGGTAATAGTGCACGAGAAGGTCTACGATGAATTCGTCGAGAGGTTCGTTGCCGCGGCAAGGAGGCTCAGGGTAGGCGACGGCCTCGACCCCTCCACACACGTGGGGCCGGTAATAAACGAGGCCCAGATGGATAAGGTGCTCTCTTACATAGAGACCGGCAAGAAAGAGGGGGCCAGGCTCGCCCTGGGAGGCGGCAGGAACTCCTCCGGGGCCCTTGTTAGAGGCTACTTCATAGACCCGACCATCTTCGTGGACGCGGCCCCTTCAATGCGAATAGCGAAAGAGGAGATATTCGGCCCCGTGGTCTCGGTGATGAGGGCAAGGGACCTCCAGGACGCCATAGCGATAGCGAACGGGGTGGAGTACGGCCTCTCCTCGTCAATATACACACAGGACGTCAACAAGAGCGCGATTGCCGAAAGGGACCTCGACGCCGGGATAGTCTACATAAACGCCCCGACGATAGGCGCCGAGATACAGCTCCCGTTCGGGGGGACCAAAAGGAGCGGGCTTGGACGCAGGGAGGCGGGCGGCAGGGGCGGGAGCCTCGACATGTTCACGAAGTGGAAGATAATCTACAGGGACTTCAGCGGCAGGCTGCAGAAGGCCCAGATAGACAAGGACTGACAGGGGCGCGGCAGCGCCGGCGGACAGGCGGCTTGAAACTTATCTGTTGATTTGCCCCCGATTCTGTTATAATTCGCAGTTCGCCGGCCTTCCCGGTATCTGTCCGTGAGCGGAGCATAAAATACGGCATATAAGGAGGAATATAATATGGATCCCGTCCATTTCACAGGCAAAGAGGTCCTTGACATGGCGATAAAGATAGAGGAGAACGGCCTTAAATATTATACCGACGCCGCAAAGGCCTCAAGGAACGAAAGGCTCAAAGAGGTCTTCAAGGTCCTCGCAAACGAGGAGTGCGACCACATAAGGGTATTCTCGGAGCTCAAGAAGACGCTTGCGGACAAGGACTACCAGGCGGGCTTTGACGCGTATGCCGACGAGGCGGCCCTCTACATCTCGGCCATCGCGGACACCGAGGTCTTCACAAACCCCGGCAAGGGGCGCGACCTCGCCCGGCAGGTCAAGGACGAAAAGGACGCGGTAAGGACCGCCCTTGACATGGAAAAGGACTCGCTCCTTTTTTACTATGAGATATTGAAGATGATACGCGAGAAGGACAGGGACGTCGTCGAGAACCTCATAGAGCAGGAAAAGAGCCACGTGAAAAAACTTACCGAGCTTCAGAAGTGTCTGCCGTAGCAAGGTAAAAATATACAGGGAGCGTTTTTCCATGACAGAATACGTCCAGACCTACAAATGCCCCACCTGCGGGCTTATCGCGAGCGGAAGCGGGCACCTGTGCCATCCGGCAGGCCAGGGCGCTCCGTTCACCTGCGAGTTCTGCGGGAAGACAGTGGACGACCCGAGACACGTATGTCCGCCCATGCTGAACAAGATGGAATACATCTGCAAAAAATGCGGACGCCTCGCCATCTACGACTCACTCCTGTGCGAGCCTGCGCCTCTTGACGGCGAATGAACCACCCCTCAGCAAGCTGCGGGGTATCCGAAGGAGAATCTGTTTTTATTATACGCGGCAAGCTGCGCTTAATTATACCCGAAGGAAACATTAAAAGCGCCAATGGACAACGACGTCATAAGCGGATCGCGCAGGCTCCTGACCCCGGCGCTCGTCTTCCATACCGGCATAGTCGCGGTGAAGGCCGAGGGCTTGTACGTGGAGGACGCCTCAGGCAAACGGTACATGGACTTCACCTCCGGGCTCGCCACGTCCAACCTCGGCCACTGCCCCCCGGAGGTGGTCGCCGCAGCGAAGGCGCAGCTTGAGAACCTCATACACTCCGGCTGCATATTCCACTACCGCAGCGAGGTCGAGCTCGCGGAGAGGCTCGCCCGGATCACCCCCGAAGGCATAGAGATGTTCTTTTTCTCCAACAGCGGGGCCGAGGCCGTCGAGGGCGCCGTAAAG
>JACRLF010000051.1 GCA_016235365.1 Deltaproteobacteria bacterium
CCTTATCTGGTAGCCGCCGGAGAGCGAGCGCGGGTCAGAGCCGAACCAATCCTCCGGTATTCCGAGCCCGGCGAGGATGGTCTCCACCCTGTAGGTCTCATCCACCCCGTCCTCCGAGAGCGGCAGGCTGAGGCACCCCTCTTTCAAGACCGTATCCTGGGTGAAGTGTATATGCTGGGAGAGGTGGCCGACCGTATAGTGCCTCGGCACGCTTATGCACCCTCCGTCCGGCTCCTCCTCCTTGAGTATCATCTTGAATAAGGTCGTCTTGCCGGTCCCGTTCCTACCGACGAGGCCGACCCTCTCGCCGCGGCTCAACACGAAGCTCGCGCCGTCGAAGACTACCTGGCCGCCGTATGACTTCTTAAGATCGCTTACCTTTATCATGGTAAAACTTCCTTCGGAACCTCTGAAAAATTCGCTTTCTATCTGTCTTTCATGAGAAGCACGTTCACTACGTTCAGTGTAAACTCCGCGACGAAGAATCTCGTAACCTGCTGAACTGAAAACAGGATTCTTCGCGGAGTTTATCCTGAGCGCAGAACCAAGATTCTTCGCGGAGCTTGTCCTGAGCAAAAGAGAGAGATTCTTCCCCTTCACTGCGTTCAGGGCTGCGGCTCACACGCTCAGAATGACAGAGCAAAGGGCTCAGAATGACAAAGCGAAGGGCTCAGAATGACCCCATTGGCAGAGTTTTTCAGAGGTTTCCTTGTAGAATATTGAGAACGCCTCAAAAACCGGCCGCCGTGCGGGCGGATGCAATAGAGGCGTTAACGGCCTTTACTTTACGGGGCCTTTCCCGCCGCGCCCCTCCACTATCCTCATCACCTCTTCGACGAGCGCGTCCACCATATCCTCCTCCCGCACCTTCCTGACGGCCTCTCCGTTGACGTAGATGAGGCCCACCCCGTCCCCTCCGGCTATGCCCACGTCGGCCTCCACAGCCTCACCGGGGCCGTTTACCACGCACCCCATTATGGCCACGTTCACGGGCTCTTTTATGTGGGAGAGCCTCCTTTCAACCTCGGTGGCGATACTGACGCTGTCGAGCTTGATCCTGCCGCATGTCGGGCAGGATATTATATTGACCCCCCTTTTCATGAGATCGAGGGCCTTCAGTATCTCCCACCCGACCCTGACCTCATCCACCGGGTCGCCGGTGAGAGAGACCCTTAGCGTATCCCCTATGCCCTCGGCAAGGAGCACCCCGATCCCAACGGAGGACTTTACGGCCCCGGCAAACAGGGTGCCTGCCTCGGTTACGCCGATATGGAGCGGATAGTCCACCATCCTGGAGAGCATCCTGTAGCTCGCTATTGTCAGCGGGACGCTTGAGGCCT
Organism: Deltaproteobacteria bacterium; assembly: GCA_016235365.1. Classification (GTDB taxonomy): domain Bacteria; phylum Desulfobacterota; class GWC2-55-46; order GWC2-55-46; family GWC2-55-46; genus JACRLF01. Next base: position 1,341 of record JACRLF010000051.1, read on the forward strand.
TCAAAGAGACCTTTATCTCCCTGAAGTCCATGTCCTCGAGTATCCTTATATGGCGCATCGCGCTCTCGGCGAGCGCCTCAGCCGTCGGATGGCCGTACTTCGAGAGGATGTCCTTTTCAAGCGACCCGGCGTTCACGCCTATGCGTATCGGCACTCCCCGCTCTTTGGCGGCCCCTGCGACCTCTTTGATCCGCTCCCTTGAGCCGATGTTGCCGGGGTTGAGCCTGAGGCCGTGCACTCCAGCGTCTATCGCCTTGAGGGCGAGCCTCCAGTCGAAGTGGATGTCGGCGATGAGGGGGATGGTTATCTCCCGTATGATGGCGCCGAGCGCCACTGCCGCCTCCATGTCCGGGACCGCGACCCTCACTATCTCGCACCCGGCAACGGCAAGGGCGCGCACCTGCGCCACGGTCGAGCCGACGTCCGCGGTAGGGGTGTTAGTCATGGACTGCACGCTCACCGGCGCGCCCCCTCCTACCTCAACGGTCCCGACCTTTACTTGACGAGTCCTTCTTCCATCCATATCCAGCTCTTTAACCGGGTGGACGGCGGGAATCCCGTCCTATGAACCACCCCGTACGCAATGTTATATTCTACTATATGCACGCGGATTTTTCATCCTTATATGTTGAAGATTCCCCGCGGCTTGCCGCGGGGAATCTTCAATCTTTCATCGGCCTGTCAAGGGATAGGTCGGGGTACCGGAGATGGGGGTTAAGTCTAAGTCTCCTTTATGAGCCTGAGAGCGGCCTTTGCCTCGTCGCGCACTATATCGGCCGGGTGGTCTGCAAAGGCCCTTACGTAGCCCTCAAACCCCCTTACCCGCGAACTCAGCGTGCCGGCAAGCTTGAGTATCGCTATTATGAGCATGCTGTCTTTTCTGTCGCCGGCCGACATGAGCGCGTAGAAGACCTGCTGCATGTCTTTCTCGTCGAGCTCATTGGCTACTGACGTCAGGGCCTCGGCAGAGGCGACGCCGGCGGCGGAAGAACCGGTATTCATTACGTTCAGGAGCGCGGCGATGCCTCTTTTCCCGGCCCTGGCGAGCGCCTGGGCGTACGTGGTCCTGAAAAAGGGCTCGGGGTTGGACAGGAGCTCCTTTTCGACCATTGCAGGGCCGTCTTCGTAGTTCTGGGCAAGGGCCGTGGCCGAGACCTTCCTCACGTGGTAGCGCTCGCTCTTGAGATGCTCCACAAGGGTGTTCTTGGCTTCGGCCGTCTTCAGCTTTCCGAGCTCCTCGGCCGCCAGCAGGGATACGTCTTCATGCTTGCTGCACAATCCCGCAACCATTATGTTGTAGAACGCCCTGTTCCTCGACAGCGCGATGGTATGGAGTATGGTCTTCGGGAATACGCCCGGTGGAGGGGTCTCTATCAGGTACACGAGCTCCCTCACGGTCTCGGCCTGCCTCTCCTTGACCAGGTAGTTCAGGAGCATGGTGCCCTCTTCCCTTGAGACGGTCCCGGCCATTACCTTGGAAAACATGTTGATGAGCTGTTCCTTGATAGAACTCATGGCCCTCAGGTTTCCTTTCCGTGTATGTAGGCGGCAAATAACGCCCCTGCGCCCACCTTCGCACCCCCGCCCCCCCGGCGACGGCATCGGGGTCCATAATAGTTATATTTTGCTTTTAATGCCCCGTCAATATTTTTTTACCAGCGCGCGATATTATTATCTGTGACGAATGGCACAGAATAATTCACCGGAATGTTGTCTAATCATAAATGAACATGCATAGCGAGCGTCCAGCCCGCAGCTTGGCTTAGGGGTCAAGCGAGCGAATAGAAATAGATACTTCCTTACGGGAACAATCTTAACCCGATTCGTCCATGTCTTACAACACTTATCCTCTGCGCTTGATTTACTCCCGCGTTTATTATAAGCTTACCGAGGGGGGTGAATGCAGGCCCCGCCACCGATACGGGTAAACCTATGGCTGACGGCTACGGCAGGGAGAGGCTTGAACTGCTCACCAACCTGCTGAAAAAACGCTGTGACGTCAAGAACGGAACGCTGTGGACCCTCGCCCCCAAACGGCTCAGGTTCAAGCACGGGGAGACCATCGCCGAGCTCAAGGTGCCCTACCACATGGGCTCGGAAGACGAGGCCGTAATAGAGAACGCCATCCTGGCGCTCACGGCCATCTTCGCCAAGCGCTACGACGGCGCCGCCGCCGAGGGCGCGGACTCTACTACCGCCCAGATACTCCAGATATCCATCCCTCCCCTCAAGACAAAGACGTTCAGGACCGACATATTCATCGCCGACTCCATAGATAAGAGGATCGCCTCCCTTGCGCTCGCGTCAACGCCCCATGTCGACAGCTCGGTGATATCGGCGTGGCTCTCGACCGACGGGCACGGCAAGAAGTTCTTGGGCTGGATCTCGGACTTTTTTGAAAAGACCCTGAAGGACGAGATAAAGCACGACGGCGGGGAGCCCACCGCTTATCTGGCGCTCCTATCGGCGATAAACACGATAAAAAAGAAGAAGGAGAAGGTCAAGTCCATCCGGATAAAGGGGCTCCCTTACGAAAAGATAGACCTCGCCGTGGGCATGATCGTCTTTACGGCCTTCAAGGAGGCGCTCAAGGACGCGCTTGAGCGGCTCAAGGCCGAAGGCTCGTCGTGCTACAGCTACGCCAACGAGCTCCTGCTCCTCTCCTCCACGGCGCCAAAGGCGTTCCTCTCCATACCCTCCAACGTATTGTCCTCGGTCCTCAACCCGTACGGCATAACCACCGAGGTCTTTGACGCCATCTCGGCCCACGCCGAGGGCCGCGGGGGCGACTTCGAGAACCTCGGCAGGCTGATAGACGCGGCGTGCGAACGGATAAGGGACGACGCCCAGTTGATGGAGGAGCTCAAGCAGGTCCACTTCACCAGCTCCTTCAGGGAAAAGGCCCTCTCCTTTCTCACCGAGTTCGACCTGCCCGACTCGGAGGCGCGCGACACGATATTCGAGCTCTACAACGAAGACAGGGTCATAAAGAATTTCCTGAACGACCCGAGGCTGTGCGCCAACCTGAAGAAATCCCTCGCGGAGATAGAGGACAAGCACATAAAGGACGTGCGCAGGAGCGAAATGATGGAGCCCCTCAAGGAATTCCTTGCGACCTTCAGCAAAAAGTCGATGCTCGGCTCCCTGCTGAAGCCGGCCAGGAAGGACTCCACGGACTTCGTCATGCAGGCGGTCATGGAGTACTACGCCTGCGCCTTCGACGACCATGTGGAGAAGTACTGCGCCTCGATGAGGGGTTATATGGCCGACAGGCGCGGGGAGTTCAACCAGAGCATGATGATAGAGGAGTACAATACCGGCAGGCTGTACCGCTTCTCGCGCGACGACAGGCCGGTGTTGAATACCCTGGAGATAGAGGAGGAGGGCCAGCTCTTCATAGACATGAAGGACTTTACGAGAAAGACGCTCAAGGTCAAGGAAATCGCCATGGCCGAGTTCATGAAGGAGTACTTCTACCAGCCCATCCTGACCGCCGCAAGCCGCTACGGGGTAGGCGCGGGCGTGGTCAAGAACGAGCGCGGGATAAGGCTTACCAATATCCCGGGGGACGCCGCCATCTTCTCGGGCGGGGTGACCTCCCTGGTATCGCTCGCCAGGGACATCCAGCAGGTAATCAGGCATTACAGGGACAACCTCCTGAGGAAGCTCCCGTCGAGGAAAGAGGCTGAGCTTCTCGAGGAGGTGCACAAGCGGTTCGAGGTCAGGAGGCTCGATATCAAGCGCAAAAGGGCTTCCCTCATGGAGGCGATGGATAAGAACGAACCCGGGGTCGAGGCCAGGCTCGCGGCGCTCGGCGAAGACGAACACAGGCTTGAGAACACCTACAGGGACGAGGTTGAGACCGCCTTGAAGGGGGAGCTCGAGGCCGGGCTCTTCATCACGTACGGGACAAAGGCCGAGACCATGGTGATAGAGCCGAGGGGGGACTTCTCCGGCCCGGTGAAGGTCTCGATAGGCGAGAAGATAAACGAGGCCGCGCGCGGCACGTTCAGGAACAACATGGTCAGGGCCAAGCTCGAGATACTCCTTGAAAAAGCGAGGATGGAGCGGCGCAACCCCCAGATAAGATACCCGTTCGACATATGCATCGACAGGATGTACGCCATCAAGATGCCGCCCGAGGTGGAAAGGGCCTTTGAAAAGGTCATCTCCACCGGCAAGGAGACGAACGCCAGGGCCATGGCCCAGCTCGTCTCCAACGAGTACCTCAACGACCTGCGCAAGATCATCGCGGGGGAACCCTTCTCCTCGCTCCGTCTGATAACGGCAACCACGGACATATACAACAAGGGACAGGCGTTAAGCGAAGGGGCGCTCAAGGCCTACATGAAGGAGAACAAGGGCGCAAGGTGGTTCTTCAGCAAGACCGTCGAGGTGAAGTCGCTCGACGAATCGGTCCGGGAGGCCTGCTTCTTTACGACGGACGTGCTCGAGTTCTGGTTCGGCCATGAGGTGCACAAGGGGGGCGAGTACATCGAGGCCTTCCACAAAAGCGGGGAGATAGTGTTCAAGGGTTTCGAGGCGGCCCCGCCGACCGTGGTCTACGAGATATTGAACGTAGAGGGGGAGCTGTTCAGGGCTATCCTCAAGCACCACTTCAGACAGTGGTTTGAGGAGTCAAAGGCCGCCAAAGAGAGCGCGAACGCGCCTGTTTCCTACCTTCTCTGAAAGAAGATGCTGAAAAACCCCTTTTAACCCAACCATACTATGCGCCCCGTTATGCGCGGGGGCCTTTTCCTATCGCCTCGTTCATGGACCCGGTCCTGTAGCCCTGCAAATCGAGCGTTACGTAGACGAACCCTATCTTCTTAAAACCCTCGACTATGCGTCCGCGGAGCGACTCGTTCAGAAAGAGCGGTATCTCCCCGGCGTCCACCTCTATCCGAGCAGTATCCCCGTGGTACCTGACCCTGAACTGGCGGAAGCCGAGCCCGCGCAGGATATCTTCCCCGTTTTCCACCTTATCGAGCCGCTCCTCCGTTATGCGGGTGCCGTAGGGGAACCTCGAAGAGAGGCACGCGAAGCTCGGCTTGTTCCACGTCGGCAGGCCGAGCTCTTTACTCAAAATCCTTATCTCCTGCTTTGTCAGCCCCGCCTCCTGCAGGGGGCTCCTGACGCCCAACTCATTGGCGGCGGCCCTGCCGGGTCGGTAATCTCCGAGGTCGTCGGAGTTCGAGCCGTCGGCAACGCACGCGAAGCCCATCTCGCGCGCCCTGTCGAGCGCAATCTTAAAGAGCTCGCTCTTGCAGTAATAGCACCTCTTGTCGGTATTGTCGGCGAAGTTCGGTATCTCAAGCTCGTTGGACTCCACCACTATATGCCTGACGGACATGGCGCGCGCCAGGGCGCAGGCCTCGTTGAACTCCCTTTCAGGGTACGTCGGGGACGTTGCCGTGACAGCCACCGCGCGCTCCCCCAGCGCGTCATGGGCCGCCCTCAGGAGGAACGTGGAATCTACCCCGCCGGAGAAGGCCACGAGGACCGACCCCATGCCGCGGATTATCTCCTTGAGCCTCTCGAACCTGGCGACGGCGGATGGACTCAGGGCCTCTCCGCCAAGGGCCTCTTCGCGAACGCCGGCCTTCAAGGGCAGCTCCGTTGAAGGCTTCTGGCCCGGGGCCGGGACGCGGCCATGCTTCAGCATACGCGCGCCCCCTCGATGGCAACCTCGCCCGCGGCGTCGAAGACCTCGAACTCCCGGGCAACCCCGTCCCTCGTTGCCTTGACGCAGCGCCGGCCCGGGGCCTTTTCATTGGCGTATCTGACGATAAGGCCGGCGGCAAAGTCGATAACGCCGCTCCCGGCCTCGCCGTTTACAAGGGCGAGCGGGCCGGGAAAGCCGACAGGCTCAAGGAGCGTGTCCCCGGTCTCCACGGCGCTTCTTATCTTCAGATTTTCCGCCTCGTCCCTGCCGAGGATGACCTTGACCCCCTCGTACCTGAAGTGCCTGCCCGTCTTGAGGTTCAGGAGGTCCTTCTTCGTGACGTCCTTCTTGTGCTCAAGGAGGTCCCTCACCTTTTTGGAGAATATCTTGTCGGTAAGGAGACACCCGCCGGAGGGGCACGGGTAGTCGTTGATATCGAGCTCTTCGGCAAGGTCTATCTGAGCGCGCCTCGACCTGCCGAGCATGGAGAGGAGCTTGTCCCTGTCCACAAGCCCGGTATTCTCCGGGATGGTGGGCTCAAG
>JACRLF010000035.1 GCA_016235365.1 Deltaproteobacteria bacterium
TCCTTTCGATTATCTCTGAAAAATTAGATTTCATCCTTCATCCTCCTTTGGCATTGACTCAATCACTGTAAAATGTTATAAAAAAGTTTATAAATCGTAAATACAGGCTTTACTAAAGATTAATTTATAACTATTTTACCATTTAGCGTATAAAAGTCAAGAATAATTTACGCATAGGCGCAAAATATGTCAACCTTAGGTGAAAGAATTAAGCATATCAGGGAAATAATCCTCAAACAAAACCAGGCGTCTTTCGCCGAAAGCCTGGGCTTCTCAAGGTTTGCCACGATAAGCGATTACGAGAAGAACAAAAGAAACCCCGATATCGAGACCCTCAGAAAAATAGCCGGCATCGGCAGCGTAAAGCTCGAATGGCTCCTGACCGGGGAAGGCCCGGTCTCCGTTCATGAGCCGTCCGGCCCGGCATTGGGGGTAAAAGACACGGGCGCAGCGGTCTATTCGCAAGGCTTCGAGGAGGTAAAGGTATATGACATGCTTTCAGCCAAAGGGCCGGGGGATTTCCCCGGCACGGACCCGATAGACCTGATCCTGGTGCCCAGACAGGATTCAAGGCGCGGGCCTGCAGCCATACGGGTCAAGGGCGATGGAATGGCTCCGGCCATACTCAGCGGCGCCACCGTGGGGATAGATACAGTGGACCGCCACCTTGTAAGCGGCGGGCTTTATGCCGTCTGGCTCAATTACGAGGGGGTCACGGTAAAAAGGATCTTCGTCTTCCACGACAGAATACTCTTGAAGCCCGACAACCCATCTTTCCCTGAAACCTCGATACCCACGGGCAATTCAGGAGAGGAATTTATTATCGGAAAGGTGGTCTGGCTGTATCAGAGATATTAGCAGGCCGCCGGAAAAACACGGCCCCGCCGATGATCGGTGATTTGAGAACTCCGAAGAACCGTCATCGCGGAGTTTTTCAGAGGTTCCCTAAACACTGAAAATTGCGAGCGGATCCGCACCGCTGGATGGCGGCTTTGCAGCCCGCTCCCTTGCCGCTTGGGTGCGCCGCCGTTTCCCGACCGGTCTCACCTCGCCGTCAACGCCTTTAACCCCAGCAGTATGAAGAAGAGTCCGCTTAAGAAAGCGATGAAGAGCGGCGCGGTCGGAAGGTCCGCCTTGTAGGAGACTATCAGGCCGACCCCGCTTGCCAGAAGGCCCACTGCCCAGCCTATCAGGAGCACCTTGAACGACTCCCTGGTATACAGCCTCCCGATGAGGGCAGGGATGACGAGGAAGGAGAATACCTGGAGTATCCCGGCTATGGACACGGAGCTCACCAGCACGAGCGCGAAGCTCAGGAAGAAGACGAATTCCCAGAAATTACCCCCCGCCCCTTCGCAAGAGAGGGCGAAGAACTTCTTCCTGAAGGTCAGGTGTAGAAGCCCTATGCCCGAGTAGAGGACGAACATCTTTATCAGGTCCCCGGCGGATGCCCATATGATGTTGCCGTTGAGGATGGCCTTGAGCTCCTCAAGCCCGTGCGGGGTCCTGTCCAGTATCAATATGCTCGATGAGAGGGAGAAGATATAGAAGACCCCGATGAAGGCCTCGATGTTCACGAACCTCGATATCTGCCTGGAGAACGACAGGATCAACGCCCCTATTACCGCGAATATGACGGCGTAAATATGCCTTCCCGGCCCCTCATGCCCCATGAAAAACGATAGCGAGATGCCGAGCGCTATGAACTGCGCCATTGAGAGGTCGAGGAATATCACGCCCCGCTCGAGTATGTGTATGCCGAAGTATGCGTGTATGAAGATGAGGAGCACACAGCCGAGGAACGGGTACAGGAGGAAATTGACGGCCTCCATCGGCTACCTCCCCTTATCCAGCGACGATACCGCCAGGTCCATGAACGTGAACCAGTCCTTCGCCTCAGCTTGAGCGCCAACGTCCTGCGGGAGCACGACGACCTTGAGCCCGGTCTTTGCGGCGAGAGCGCGTGCGTCGTTGAGGCCGTAGTTCGCCGTGCAGAGGATGGCGGCCGGTTTCGTCCGCTTAATCGATTCGATCAGCCCCTCTATGTACCCGGCTGAGGGAGGTATGCCCGGCTTGGGCTCCACGTACCCCACTATCTCGAAGCCGAACCCGGCGGCGAGATACTCGAATATCTTATGGCAGGCTATGAACCGCGCCCCCTTGAGCCTCACCCCCCTCCACCCTGCCTCTTTCTTCCTGAACCGCTCCTTGAAGGCAACGAGGTTGGCCTTATAGAAGGCTTCATTATCCGGGTCTACGGAGGACAAACCTTCGGCGATGCCTTCGGCCACGCGAAGGACGTTCCCAGGCGAAAAGAGGTAGTGGGGGTTTCCGAGGGGATGGACGTCCCCCATACTCCTGTCCACGGAGGTGGGCTTCTCTATGGCGGAGACGTATTGCGAGCAGTCGAAGTTGCCCGGCTTGCCCGGCTGTATCCTCGGGTTCCTGGAAGACTCGATGAGGAGCGGCAGATACCCTATCTCAAGGTCCAACCCGTTGTACATCAGGATGTCCGCGTTCCTCGCGGCGAGTATCATGGACGGCCTGGCCTCCACGTAATGCGGGTCCTGGGTCGGTTTCAAGAGCGTGGCGACCTCTATCCTGTCCCCGCCTATCTCTTTGGCGAGTGAGCCGATGAAGGGGAGCGTCGCCACCACGTTGACCCCGGCAAAGGCCTCTGCGGTGAACGACAGCAGCATCAATGCGGTCAGGATCATCAATTTTTTCATCTTGTTCCCTCCATGAAATCTCCCCGGTTAAAGCCCGAGGGGTATCAGAACGTTAAAAAACTAGAACGGATGGGCCGCGTGGGCGCCGATCCCCATGATAAACTGCAGGAAGACCTCGTTGTTCGTCCTCCCGTCCCTTCCGGACCTGTCATAATTATATTGGACTCTTATGCGGGAGAACTCGGTGGGGCTGAATTCAATGTCGCCCGTAGCCCTCCAGGGCCTCCTGCCGAAGCCCTCGTCAGCCTTGCTGAGGACATACTCGCTCTTGAATATCTGGAGGATGTCGTACCTGGCGCCCGCGCCCCACCTCCCGAACCGGTACATGCCCTGGAGGTACGCCCCGTCCTGCGACCTCTTAAGGGTATTTACGGTATTAAGCACGGTGTCGGTGAGATCGCCCTTCTGGTCCCTCAGCATATATTCGCCCTGAAGCGTCAACGACCTGTCTCTCGTTGGCTTCCACTTGTATGTAAGCTCGAAGTCATAGAGTGTCGAGCTCCCGGCGAACCAGGTATCGTCCGCTATCGAAGCCGTCTTTGTCTTCCCGGTTATCGCCGAAGGGCCGAAGAGGACGGTTGAGTAGTCCCCCAAGTCGAAGGAGGCCTTTGCAAAGGCCCCGTAGGCGTGCGGGCCAGAGCCCGCGTCAGGGCCGAAGAGCACCGGGTTTTCACCCTGGAGGACCTCGACGCCCAACTGCGCGTAAAAAGGGAACTGAGGCAGATAGGTGAGCTGGGCGCCCTTTTCCGTGAGCCCCTCGCCCCCGATAAAGGCCCTGTAGACAAGCGGGGTATCGGCAAAATCCCATGCGTGGGGGTGTTGCGAGTTTATCCTGCTGAAGCCGCTCTTGAACTTGCCGCCCTTTGCCTGAAGACCCTCGGGCAACGAAGCAGTGACGAAGTACGCCTCCTCGACCTCCGCCCCGCTTTCAGTCACCGGGATATCGGCGTAGAGGTTGAAGTACGGGTCGACCGGGGCGAAGATAAAAAGCTCCGCCGCGTCCAGGTTGAAGCCCTTGCCGTTCTCTATCCCGATATTGGTAAATCCTGGGATGCCGCGGCCGGGAAGCCCGGAGCCCTTGATATTCGAAGAATATAAAAAGGTGTTCACGATAAGGGAAATGTTCGGGTTTGCAAGGGCTGAACCTCCGAAAAGGCCGGTAAGGCCCGAAGGCCCTGAGGCCGGCGGCTCCGGCTGGGCGGCCCCCTTCTTCAATTCCTCGATGGTCTTTTGTTGCTCTTCTATTGTCTTTTGTCGCTCCGTTGAGGCGTCTTCCAGCGTCTTCACCCTCTGTTCCAGGTCATCCGCGCCAAAAGATATTGAAAATGGGAGCAACAGGAATATAAGGCAAAGCATCAGTTTTTTTGTCATGACTTCCCTCTGATATTTTTTTGACCGCCAACAAGCCACGGCGAATCCGCTCGCCATGCGTGTTCATGGACAACTCCGATGAACCGCACGGATAGAACCGGCGATATGATCATAGTGGTTGGATATGACGCGGACAAACGGCAAAGAGGCGCGCGTGACGTAAGGCGGCCCGCTTTGAGAGCCGATGGGCCCGGCTACACGTTATGCCCGGCCTCAAGGTCCGGACGGCTTAAATACGTCGATATCCCTGGTTATGTAAGGAGGTTAAAGCGGAGGGGCCCTGGTTCCTGAAAGGGCCCTTGCTACGAAAGGCAGGAAAAGGTCATGCTGGAATGTCTCAAAAAATACGGCCCCCCCGTAGAAGGGCGCGTTGCCTGCCGTGGCTGAAACTACCGGGGTGCGCGCTGATGCTACACAGACGGGGCAATCATCGTGGGGGAGGTTATCGGCATGGTGGTGAAACCCCGCCGCAATGGCGGAGAAGAGCAGTAAACCTATGAGGAAAAACGGTACGCCCTTGCGTATGTCCCTGATGAGCGCCGGGGATGCCGTCTTCCGTTCCCATATCGATATACTCATACTCAGCCGGCGCCTCCTTGAAAACCCCCTGCCGCGATCAGGAGATGGAACGTCTATTAACGGGTTGCCGGGGACAAAAAACAGAAGAAAGGAAATTGGAGGCGGCGAGCGGATTCGAACCGCTGGATGGCAGTTTTGCAGACTGCTCCCTTGCCACTTGGGTACGCCGCCATTTCCCGACCTGTCTCACACATGGCGTCTGCCTGAATACGGCAAGGAGATACTATAATAAGCCGGTCTTTACTTTGTCAAGATAAAAACGGTCTACCGGGGCCCGAGGTCTTTATGTAGCCCCTCCCGCGAGCCCCCGTCTATCAAGGGTGTGCCTCTAAAAATTAGTGAATCTCTGATTAATTCCTTGGTTCGTCATTGCGAGCCCTTCGCTCTGTCATTCTGAGCGTAGCGAAGAATCTCGTTCTTTCGCTCAGGGTAAACTCCGCGAAGCAATCTCATCTTTTGATAAATCAACAACATGGAGATTGCTTCGTCGCGTGCGCTTCTCGCAATGACTCGGGAAAAAGAACAATTTTTAGAGGCACCATCAAGTCAATCGATTGATATCTGGTACGGCAACTTCACCACTATCTCCGGCCGGCCCCTGTAGATGGAGACCTTACCGGAGACGGTCACCATCTTGCCCCTGTATTTAAGCGGGTCCACGCCCGCGGATTTGAACTCGGAGAAGCTCCTTTTGAATATCACGGCGCTAAAGCCCTCCCCGCGCGCTTCGGAGAAGTCCATGAAGATCGCGCTCTTTGCCTTATGGACGCTGACGACCCTCCCCCTCACCTTTACGTACTCCCCTTCATGGAAAACGGCTTCAGAGGGAGTGACCGTCGCCACGGCCTTGTCCTTGCGTTGCATGTTGGCGGACCAGAGACCCGCCTTCCTCCCTATCGCCTCTTTTTCGGCCTTATCGAAATCCCCGGCCTTCTCCAGCCCGCACGGGGGGATTATGAAGAGCCGCGCCAGCCCCTCGCTTAGAAGGGTCCTGTTCACCAGTACGCCGTCCGAGTAGACCCAGGCCA
>JACRLF010000036.1 GCA_016235365.1 Deltaproteobacteria bacterium
CAACGCGAGGGACACGGCGCCTTTTACGCCGGTGCCGTAAAGCACGGCCGGCACCATCCCGCCCCTGCGAAGCCTTCCGGCAGGACATTTGCCGGTCTGTTGCCTGGCCTGGCCCGACAGATTTATCTGCTCCATATCATCCTTCCTCCAACGGTTTTAATGTTTCCTTCGGGGTCTAATTCTCCGCGACCTGGCTATCGCAAGCTATGGATACCCCCGAGCTTGGCTATTGACATCTTCAAGAGCGTTAAACGAACAGAGAGCTTACGGACTCTCCGCAGTGTATCCTCTTCAGCGCCTCGCCGAGGAGCGGGCCGACGGAGAGCCTTTTTATCTTTGGAGAGATGGCTCCGGGCCTCTCCGGGATGGTATTCGTGACGACGAGTTCCTTTATCGGCGATTTATCGAGCCTCTGTATCGCCGGGCCGGAGAGCACCGCGTGCGTGCAACACGCGTATACCTGCCTGGCGCCGTTGTTCTTGAGCGCCTCAGCGGCCTGCGTCAAGGTGCCGGCGGTGTCTATCATGTCGTCAAGGAGTATGGCCGTCTTGCCCTCCACCTCTCCGATGATATTCATCACCTCTGAGACGTTGGGGCGCGGACGCCTCTTGTCGATTATGGCGAGGTTGGACCCGAGCCTCTTGGCGAACGCCCTGGCCCTCTCAACGCCTCCGGCGTCGGGAGAGACGATAACCATATCATCGTCCGTGAAGTTCTCCTGCATGTATTTAAGGAGCACCGGGGTTGCGTACAGGTGGTCGACCGGGATATTGAAAAAGCCCTGTATCTGCCCGGCGTGCAGGTCGACGCAAACGACCCTTGAGGCCCCCGCTACGGTGATGAGGTCGGCTACGAGCTTCGCGGTGATAGGCGTCCTCGGGGCTACCTTCCTGTCCTGCCTGGCATACCCGTAATATGGGATGACCGCCGTGACCGACAGGGCCGACGCCCTCTTGAACGCGTCGAGCATTATCAAGAGCTCCATCAGGTTGTCGTTGCAGGGGGTGCAGATGGACTGGACTACGTAGACATCCACCCCTCTTACGCTCTCCTGGATGTCGACGTAGACCTCACCGTCGCTGAAGCTCTTGACCTCGGATTTGCCGAGGGTCATGCCGAGTTGTTCGCAGATCTCAAGCGCAAGCAGTTTATTGGAGTTGCCGGTGAATATCTTGATCCTGTCCATTAAAAATCCCCGAGTGTAAGGGTTGTCTCGCTCTCGCGTATATGCCGGCCTACGTCCGCCGCTTGCCCCGTCTTATCTAAGGAACCTCTGATTAATTCGCAATCGCATGTCATTCTGATCCCTTCGCTCTGTCATTCTGAGCGTGTGAGCCGCAGCCCTGAACGCAGTGAAGGGGAAGAATCTTGGTTTTTCGCTCAGGATAAACTCCGCGAAGCAATATCGTCTTCAGGCGGATGGAACCTCCACGGACTCAAGACCCAAGGGGTTTCAGAACTTAAAAAAAACAACCACTTGGAGATTGCCTCGTCGCTGGAATCGCTCCTCGCGATGACTATCAGGGACTTTTTTCCACACCCTGCTCAAGCCTTGAGTATCCTCTTTAGTGGCTGGGGCGGGAGGATTCGAACCTCCGAATGCGGGGATCAAAACCCCGTGCCTTACCGCTTGGCAACGCCCCAAACATGGGGACCTTTGCATGGATATTGGACCCTTGTAACACTTGCCATGGCGCCCGATGGATATTGGACCCTTGTAACACTTGCCATGGCGCCCGGAAGCATCGCCCACCCCGCTCAATGGGGGCCTTGAAGCTCCCCGCGGCTTTTCCGCGGGGAATCTTCGACATATAAGGGAGTATATATTTCTATTCGCTCGCTTGACCCCGCAGCTTGGGCTTATGGGAATGCGCTCGCTATGCATGTTCGATGCCTTCAGTCAAAAAGACCGAATGGCTCGCATCAAGCCCATTTTTCAGGGCCTTGCAGGCAGATTGCGCCGCCTCCGCGTCGCGGAAGATGCCGAAGACCGTGGGGCCGCTTCCGGACATCAGCGCGGAAGAGGCCCCATTTTCTATAAGGGCTTTTTTAAGACTTGATATCTCAGGATGCTTGCGTAAGGTGACCGTCTCGAGGTCGTTTACAAGGTGATCCTTGAGTCTTTCCATGTCGTTAAAATCACTTACAGAATATGGTAAGATATTATTTTTGGGCCCTTTTGTCAAGTCCAAATTATTGTACGCCCAGGAGGTAGAGACCTTGAAGCCGGGGTTTATCAATACGTACCAATAGCGCGGCAGCCTTACTCGCTCAAGCTCCGTGCCCCTCCCTCTCGCCAAAGCCGGGCCGCCGAGCATGAAAAACGGCACGTCAGAGCCCAAACGCCCGCCTATGGAGAGGAGTTCGGCCTCGCTCAAGCCGGCCTTCAGGGCGTCGTTCAACCCCATAAGGACCGTTGCGGCGTTGGAGCTGCCGCCGCCGAGACCGGCCGCCACCGGGATATGCTTCTTTATCCGTATCCTTATCTCTTTTCTGATGTCCGCGCTTTTAAGGAGGTGTTCGGCCGCGATGTAGGCAAGATTCCCGCTTCCGTCAGGGACCTGCGCGCTGTCACAGCTTACGGATATGCCGTCTCCGCTCTTGACCTCGATGGATATCTCGTCGTGGAGGGTTACTGGCTGCATAAGCGTAATGATGTCGTGGTAGCCGTCGTCGCGCTTTCTTAAGACCCTCAGGAACAGGTTTACCTTTGCGGGGGAGAGGAGGAGCAGCCGGCTATTCATTGAGTACAAAGTCTATCTTCTTCTCCGACTCGTCTTTGTCAAGCAGCCTGCCCAGAAGGAACCCGAGCAGGGTAAAATTCGTCATAGGGTCGAAGGGAGGCTCCTCCCATTCTACCGTAGAGGGGGCCGGGCCGTGGCTCCCGGCGTGTGGAGCGGCTGCATGCGGTTCATCATGGCCGCCGGAGTGCGCGTTATGGCTGTTATCGGCTGTCAATTCCGTCCTTCTCCTGAAAAGTGGTTTTTGAAGCTCCCCGACCCACCCGCAAAGCCTATGGAGTTTCAGAACGCTAAAAAATTAAAAAACGGTTTTATGGCCTCCATAGCCATGTCCACGAAAGGAGCCGGGTATATGCCGAGTATCAGCGTCCCTGCGGCGGCGGCTAAGAGCGCCACGTTGTACGTGAAGTCGGCCTCCGGCAGGGGCTGCTGATAATCGTCAGGTTCCTTCATGTACATGTAGAAGATGACCTTCAGGTAAAAGAAGAGGGATATGGCCGTGGCCAGAACCCCTATGACCGCGAGCCAGTAGTAATGCGCGTCTATGGCGGATGCGAGTATGAAGAACTTGGCGGTAAAGCCGCCTGTCGGGGGTATCCCGGCAAGGGCGAGGAGGAAAAGAGACATTAAAAAGGCGATGCCCGGCCTCCTTGCCGCGAGGCCCTTGTAGTCGCTTATGGACTCGCCCGCGCCCCCGTCCCTTATGAAGAGGGCGACCACAGTGAACGCCCCCATGTTCATGAACGCGTATACCAGCAGATAGTACATCACGCTGGATGCGCCCGCCGTGTCATACGTCAGGAGCCCTATCATGATGATGCCCGCATGGGCGATACTGCTGTAGGCGAGCATGCGCACGATGTTCTTCTGTGATATCGCCACGACGCTGCCGAAGACCATGGTCGCGGCCGACAGCGTCCAGATGAGCCCGGACCACTGCGGCCTGACCCCTGAGAACGCCGTGATAAAGACCCTCAGGAACGCGGCGAACGCGGCCGCCTTGGACCCTACGGACAGGAACGCGGTGACGGGCGTAGGCGCGCCCTCGTAGGCATCCGGCGCCCACATGTGGAACGGGAACGCCGCTATCTTGAAGCAGAACCCGATGGCTATCAGGGCTATGCCCAGGGACAGGAACGGGTTGCCGCCAGCGCCGTTCACGGCGTAGCGGGCTATCTGCGCGAGGTTCGTTGACCCGGAGAACCCGTAGACATAAGATATGCCGTAGAGCAGGACCCCGGATGAAAGCGCGCCCAGGACAAAGTACTTGAGCGCCCCCTCGACAGACCTCCTCTCGTCGACCCTGTAGGCCACGAGCACATAGAAGGAGAGCGCCATAAGCTCAAGGCCCACGTAGAGGTTGATAAGGTCGGCCGCCGAGGCCATGATCATCATCCCCACGGTGGCAAAGAGCATGATGCAATAATACTCACCCCTCTGCACGTTGACCTTCTTCAGGTAGTCCATGGATATGAGGACGGAGAAGAGCGCGGCTATGATGAATACGACGTTAAAGAACGCGGAGAACGGGTCCGCCATCACCATCTTGCCGAAAGACGCTTCCGGCGAGACGGTCACGAAGGCTATCGGCAGGATCACCAGGAGGCCCGCGATGCTTACATACCCCAGGGCCGCCTTGCTCTTTTTGTCCAGGAAGAGGTCGAGCACAAGGACAAGGAGACCAAGCCCGGTAACAAGCAGCTGAGGAAGCACCGAGGCCAGGTTGATGTTAAGATCGTTGAGCGTCATTTCCCTCTCCCTGAGGATTGTTCCAGGCCCGCGACACTCCCGGCGGCACCCCCGTCCGCCGTGGACGGGACGGCCGGGCCCGGCGCGGAGACGTTTAGCTTGCCTTGATCTGATGCCGCCACCAGCTCCTGGCCGGATAGGGCGGCCTTTTTGGAATTCGTGTCGACCTGCTTCACAAGGTGGTCTATGGACGCGTCCATTACCCGGAGCACCGGCCCGGGTCTTATCCCTATCCAGAATATGAGCACCACGAGCGAGAGCGCCGAGACAGTCTCCCTCCAGCCGAGGTCCTTCAATGGCTCGTGGCCGTGGTAGACGAATTCGCCCAGGAATACGCGCTGGAAGAGGCGCAGCAGGTAGACCGCGCCGAGAAGAACGCCTACGACCACGGGTATGACGTAGAGGGGGTTGGTCTTGAATACCCCCAGTATGACGAAGAGCTCGCCGATAAAGCCGTTGGTGACGGGCAGCCCCATCGAGGACAGGATGACTATCAGGAAGAACGTCCCGTACACGGGCAGGGTCTTAAAGAGGCCGCCGTAGTCGCCTATCATCCTCGTATGCGCCCTCTCATATATCATCCCCACCATGAGGAAGAGCGCGCCGGTAGATATGCCGTGGTTTATCATCTGGAGGATCGACCCCTTGAGCCCCTCCGCGTTGAGCGCGAACATCCCTATCATGACAAAGCCCATGTGGCTTA
This sequence comes from Deltaproteobacteria bacterium, assembly GCA_016235365.1. Lineage (GTDB taxonomy): Bacteria > Desulfobacterota > GWC2-55-46 > GWC2-55-46 > GWC2-55-46 > JACRLF01. The sequence goes on from JACRLF010000036.1 coordinate 5,194, forward strand.
CGCTTGAGTAGGCGACGAGCTTTTTCATGTCCTTCTGCGCGATGGTCACAAACGCCCCGTAGACTATCGCGAACAGGGATATCCCCATGATGAACGGCATGAACGCCATGCTCGCGTTCGGGAGGAGAGGGAGGCTGAACCTTACAAACCCGTATGTGCCGAGCTTGAGGAGCACTGCCGCAAGCACGATGGAGCCGGCCGTAGGCGCCTCCGTGTGCGCGTCCGGAAGCCACGTGTGGACAGGGAACATCGGAACCTTCACCGCGAAACCGAGGAAGAAGGCGATAAATATCCAGTACTGGATGGCCGGTGGGAGCGGGTTCTCGAAAAGCACCGTTGCGTCAAAGGTATAGACCCCCGTCATGTGCCCGTGGTAGAAGTACAGGGCCATGATGCCCAGGAGCATGAAGAGCGAGCCGACGAACGTGAAGATGAAGAACTTCACCGACGCGTATATCCTCCTGTTGCCGCCCCATATGCCTATGATGAAGACCATCGGTATGAGGACGGCCTCCCAGAAGACGTAAAAGAGGAATAGGTCGAGGGAGAGAAAGACCCCGAGGCTGCCTGTCTCCACGAGCAGAAGGAGCGCCATATAGCCCTTGACCTTCGCCTTGACGTCGGTCCATGACGCGAGGATGCAGATGATGGTTATGAAGGTGGTGAGGAGCACAAGGAGCAGGCTTATGCCGTCGGCCCCGAGGAGGTAGTGGATGCCGTACCGCTCAAACCACGGCGCCTTCTCCACCCACTGGAACGCCGGCGTGGACGCGTCGAAGGTAAACGGCAGATAGAGCGATATGACAAACTCCACGACCGACACGGCAAGGGCGGTCCACCTTATGCCCCCGGCCCATTCCTTCTTCAGGAAAAAGACTATAAAGAGCGCCCCGGCCGCCGGCAGGAACGTTATCAATGAAAGTATGGGGAAGCCCGCTACGTTACCGAGTTCGGTCATCAATCGTCTCCGTGTGATGCGTTGGCTGCAACCCCTGTAATTCAGACGCCTCGTTCGCCGCCGAATGCGCGGCTCCGCTGCCATGGGCCGCCTGTTTCTTGTTGACCATATCCACCAGATGGGTCGTGCTTGCCGAAGTCAGGCCGAGGAACGTCTTGGGATAGAGCCCTATCCAGAGTATGAGGATTATTATCGGGATCAGCGTAAATATCTCCCTAACGTTCAAGTCATTGAGGCCCTTGTTCTCGGGGTTGGTAACGCCGCCCAATATGACCTTCTTGCACATGCCGAGAATGTATATGGGCCCCAGGACTACGCCTATGACCGCGATGGCTGCGGGCAGGACGCCGAACTTGAAGAGCCCTATGAAGATCAACAGCTCGCCGATGAAGCCGTTCGTGCCGGGAAGGGCTATGGAGGAAAGGGCTATGAATATCGTAAAGAAGGCAAAGACGGGCATCACCTTGGAGAGGCCGCCGAACTCGTGCATCTCCCTGGTGTGCCTCCTCTCGTATATCATCCCCACGATAAGGAAGAGTCCGCCTGTCGAGATGCCG
>JACRLF010000061.1 GCA_016235365.1 Deltaproteobacteria bacterium
GGTATCACGGTGGAGGGGTAATAAGATGGGCAAAAAGTACGAAGCCGCGAAGGCTAAGGTTGAGGAAGGCCGCGCATACGATATCGAAGAGGGGCTAAAGCTCGTGCCCGAGACCGTCTGCGCCAAGTTCAACGAGACGGTGGAGGTCTCCGGAAGGCTCGGCGTGGACCCCAAGCACCCGGAGCAGATGGTCAGGGGCACGGTAGTGCTGCCGAACGGCACGGGCAAAAAGACCCGCGTGCTCGTCTTCGCAAAGGGAGAGAAAGAGGCTGAGGCCAGGGACGCGGGGGCCGATTACGTCGGGGCCGAGGATTTCATAGAGAAGGTCGGCAAGGGCTGGCTCGATTTCGACGCGGTGGTCGCCACCCCCGACATCATGGGCGCGGTTGGAAAGCTCGGCAAGGTGCTCGGCCCCAGGGGGCTCATGCCGAACCCGAAGCTCGGCACCGTCACCTTCGACGTGAGGAAGGCGGTGACCGACCTCAAGGCCGGCAAGGTGGAGTTCAGGGTCGACAAGGCCGGCAACATCCACGTCCCCGTGGGCAAGGCGTCCTTCGGCCCGGAGAAGCTCAAGGAGAACTTCATGGCGCTCCTGGACGCCATCATCAAGGCAAAGCCCGCTTCGAGCAAGGGCGTCTACCTGAGGAGCCTCTTTATCTCGACGACAATGGGCCCGAGCATAAAGCTCGATCCGGTCGAGGTAAGGAACATGTTCAAATGAATCCTCCCCGGGCTTGGAAGCCCCGGGGGTTTCAGAACTTTAACAAAAAGACGGCGCACCCTGCGGCCCGTTTCCCGTGAAAAGCCTCGCTCCAACGGGGAGACGGGCCGCAGGGCGGCGTTGAAGCTCCCCGCAGCAAGCTGCGGGGAATCTTCGACATATAAAGTAGTATCTATTTCTATTCGCTCGCTTGACCCCGCAGCTTGGGCTTAGGGGAATGCGCTCGCTATCCTACCGAGGCCAGGTGAAGAAGCGCTAAGGATAATATCCCCATGCGCGTTCCGCTTTTTAAGCCTTGTGTCTCTTCTGTCTTTAGATTCGAAAAAGACGGAAAGGAGGGATAGAGATTGAACAGGTCGGAGAAGGTAGAACTCGTAGAAGAGATCCAGCGGAATTTCAAGAAGGCGGGCGCGACCTTTATCGCGGATTACCAGGGGATAAAGGCCGTTGAGATGAACGACTTCAGGAAGAGCCTGCGGGACGCCTCGATAGACTTCGTGGTAGTGCGCAACACCCTGGCCAGGCACGCGGTAAAGGGGACGGATCTCGAGTCGGTATCCGGAGAGCTTAAAGGCCCAACGGCCATAGCGTTCAGCTACAAGGACGCGGCCGCCGCGGCAAAGGCGCTTACGCAGTTCGCCAAGACCCAGCCCAGGCTCAAGCTCAGGGCCGGCACGCTTGGCCACAGGGTCATAAACCTTGAAGAGATAAAGGGCCTTGCCGAACTGCCGCCGAGGGAAGTGCTCCTGGGCAGGCTCCTCGGCTCCATGAAGTCCCCGACGACGGGGCTTGTCATGGTTCTGAGCGGCGTACCCAGAAAGCTCCTTTACGCCTTGAACGCGATAAAGGACAGGAAAGCGGCGCAGGCGTAGTTGACTTGATTTGGATTAAAAAACAGCTAAAACGAGAATTCTCAGGAGGAAGGAAATGGCAGAGATCAAGAAGGAAGACGTTATAAAGTATATCGAGAACATGTCGGTGCTGGAACTGGCCGGCCTGGTTAAGGAGCTTGAGGAGAAATTCGGCGTTTCAGCCGCCGCTCCCGTAGCCGTGGCCGCGGCGGGCGCTCCGGCGGGCGGAGCCGCTCCGGCGGCGGCCGAGCAGACCGAGTTCACGGTTTCCCTCATGGAGGCCGGCGCCGAGAAGATAAAGGTCATCAAGGAAGTAAGGGCCATCACCGGGCTCGGGCTCAAGGAGGCCAAGGACCTCGTGGAGGGCGCGCCCAAGGTGCTTAAAGAGGGCGTGACGAAGGAAGAGGCGGAGAAGATAAAAAAGCAGGTGGAGAGCGCAGGGGCGAAGGTAGAGGTCAAGTAGGCCTTTTTCAAGGCCCTTAACGGGAAACTCGAAAACGCGCAAGAGAGAAGATCGATATACCCCTTGGCAAAGGGGGCTTTGGCTGTACGGGGTTCAAGCGTTATGCGGCGGCCAGCCGTACGGCAAATGAAGGCTACCTCTAAAAATAGCTCTTTTTCCTGATCTCTTTGTTGGGGCGAAAATAAAATGCTCACATATTCGCATATATGCTCCGCTTTTATTTTCGCCCCTGCCTCGACCTCAGAAAAAATAACTGATTTTTAGAGGCAGCCTGAATAGAATTCGCCCGCCGGATGCTCCGGCGGGCTGTTCTACTGATAGGACATTAAAAAGGAGCGGAATAAAACATGGCCTCCTCTCAATTATTCGACGAACAGGTTTTGAGGAAGGATTACTCGAGGATCGGCAAGGTGGTCAGCATGCCGAACCTCATCGAGGTCCAGAAAAAATCCTTTGCGCAGTTCCTTCAGACGGATCTCTCCGCGGAGGAGAGGAAAGACGCCGGGCTCCAGGTGGTATTCAAGAGCGCCTTCCCGATAAAGGCCTTCGGCTCGACCGCGTCCCTTGAATTCGTGAAGTACATACTTCTCGAGCCCAAGTACACGGTAGAGGAGTGCCATCAGAAGGGCATGACTTACGCCTCTCCGATAAAGCTTCTCGTAAGGCTCATCATCTGGGACAAGGACCAGGAGACCGGCGCCCAGTCCATCCGCGACATCAAGGAGCAGGAGGTCTACTTCGGCGAGATCCCGCTGATGACGGAGAACGGAAGTTTTATAATTAACGGAACCGAAAGGGTCATAGTCTCTCAGCTCCACAGGTCCCCGGGCGTATTCTTCGAGTTGGAGAAGCCGAAGGGGTTTACGGGCAAGGTACTCTTTACCGCGAGGGTCATCCCGTACCACGGCTCATGGCTCGACTTCGAGTTCGACCAGAAGGACTGGCTCTACGTCAGGATAGACAAGAGAAGGAAGATGCCCGCCACGATACTGCTGAAGGCGCTCGGCTATTCCGTGGAGGAGATGCTCAATTATTTCTACCCGAGCGAGGAGATAGTACTCGAGAACAAAAAGATATTGAAGAGCGTCGAGCCGGAGTACCTCGTCGGGCAGAAGGCGAGCCGCGACATCAAGAACCCGGATACCGGCGAGGTGATAGTAAAGAAGGACAGGAAGTTCACGAGGCTTGTCATAAAAAAGCTCGTCACGGCCGGGATAAAGTACATCCCGGTCGAGGTGGAGGACATCGTCGGCAGGATAGCCTCGCGCGACGTGGTCGACCCCAATACCGGCGAGGTCGTGCTCGAGTGCAACCAGACGCTCTCCAAGGACAAGCTCGACGAGATATCCAGGAGGAACATCACGAGCTTCAAGCTCCTCCTGATAGAGGCGATGGGAGTCTTCTTCAGGGAGACGCTCCTGAACGACAAGATCGGCAACGAGGAGTACAAGGCGATCGCCGAGTACAGGAAGACGCACCAGGACGACCCCGTCACCAACATGACGCTCAACTCGAGGATAGAGATATACAGGCGGCTGAAGCCCGGGGACCTGCCCACGGTCGACACGGCCAACGCGTTCTTCCAGGACCTCTTTTTCAACCCGGAGAGGTACGACCTTTCAAAGGTGGGACGCTTGAAGCTCAACCGCAAGCTCGGCTTCGACACCCCGCTCGAGCATACGACCCTGAGGCAGGAAGACATACTCGAGGTAGTGCGCTACCTAATCCTGCTGAGGAACGGCCAGGGCGCTGTCGACGACATAGACCACCTCGGCAACAGGAGGGTGAGGTCCGTGGGGGAGCTCCTCGAGAACCAGTACAGGATAGGCCTGCTACGGATGGAGAGGGCCGTAAAGGAGAGGATGAGCCTCGGCGAGCTCGAGACGCTGATGCCGCACGACCTCATAAACCCGAAGCCGGTTTCGGCCGTCATCAAGGAGTTCTTCGGCTCCTCCCAGCTCTCGCAGTTCATGGACCAGACAAACCCCCTCTCCGAGATAACCCACAAGAGGAGGCTCTCGGCCCTCGGGCCCGGGGGCCTTACCAGGGAGATGGCCGGGTTCGAGGTCAGGGACGTCCACGCCACGCACTACGGGCGCATATGCCCGATAGAGACGCCCGAGGGCCCGAACATCGGGCTGATAGTCTCCCTTAGCACATACGCCAGGGTCAACGACTTCGGCTTCATAGAGACCCCCTACAGGGAGGTGAGGGAAGGCAAGGTCACCAACCGGATAACCTACCTTTCCGCCCTCGACGAGGAGAACCACGTCATAGCGCAGGCCAACGCGCCGATAGACAAGGACGGGAGGTTCACCAGCGAGTTCATATCCGCGAGGAAGGGCGGGGAGTTCATCATGGCCCGGCCCGAGGACATCACCCTCATGGACGTCTCCCCCAACCAGCTGGTGAGCGTTGCCGCGGCCCTGATCCCGTTCCTTGAAAACGACGACGCCAACAGGGCCCTCATGGGCTCCAACATGCAGAGACAGGCCGTGCCGCTCATAAAGACCGAGGCGCCGCTTGTCGGCACGGGCATGGAGAGCGTCGTGGCCAGGGATTCGGGCGTAACCATACTCGCCAGGAAGGGCGGCGTCGTGGAGGCGGTGGACGCATCGAGGATAGTCATAAGGAACGACGCCGGAGGGGTCGATATATACAACCTGACGAAGTTCAGGAGGTCGAACCAGAACACCTGCCTCAACCAGAAACCGATCGTCTTCAGGGGCGATCACGTGAGTGACGGCCAGGTCGTAGCCGACGGCCCGTCGACCGACCTGGGCGAGCTCGCCCTCGGCAGGAACATCGTCGTCGCCTTCATGCCGTGGGGCGGTTATAACTTCGAGGACTCCATACTCCTCAGCGAAAGGCTCCTGAGGGACGACGTCTTCACCTCCGTGCACATAGAGGAGTTCGAGGTCGTCGCCAGGGACATAAAGCTCGGCAAGGAGGAGATAACCAGGGATATCCCTAACGTGGGCGAGGAGGCGCTAAAGGACCTCGACGAGAGCGGCATCGTGAGGATCGGGGCCGAGGTGGCCCCCGGGGACATACTCGTAGGCAAGATCACCCCGAAGGGCGAGACCCAGCTCTCTCCGGAAGAAAAGCTCCTGCGCGCCATATTCGGCGAAAAGGCCGAAGACGTCAAGGACACCTCCCTCCGGGTCCCGCCGGGCATAGAAGGCGTGGTCATAGACGCCAAGGTCTTCTCCAGGAAGGGGGCCGAGAAGGACGAGAGGAGCAAGTCCATAGAGGACAGGGAAATAGCCAGGCTGATGAAGGACCGCGAGGACGAGATAAACATCGTCAAGGAGTCCGCCTACAGCCGCGTATACAAGCTCCTCCTCAACAAGAAATCGCAGGTCAGGATAACCGACAAGAAGGGCAATACGGTCTTAAGCAAGGGCAAGCCCATAACCGATGAAGTCCTCGATACGATGCCGCAGGGCAGATGGCACGAGATAATACCCGCGGATGAGAAGGCCGAGGCCGACGTAAACAAGATACTCGGGAACCTGCAGGAGCAGATAGACCTGATAAAGGTCGTATTCGACGACAGGATAAACCGGCTCAAGCGCGGGGACGAGCTCCCGCCCGGCGTCATCAAGATGGTAAAGGTCTATATCGCCATGAAGAGGAAGATCTCGGTCGGCGACAAGATGGCCGGGCGCCACGGCAACAAGGGCGTCATCTCCAGGATACTCCCGGAGGAGGACATGCCCTACCTCGCCGACGGCATGCCTGTGGACATAGTCCTGAACCCGCTCGGAGTCCCCTCCCGTATGAACATCGGGCAGATACTCGAGACCCATCTCGGCTGGGCCGCCAGGAAGATAGGCGAAGCTATCTCGGCCATGGTGGAGAAGAACGCCGGCGTGAACGCCGTAAGGGAGCGTATAAAGAAGGCTTACGGCTCGCTGGACTTCAGCAAGTTCATAAACTCGCTCTCCGACGACGAGGTCATGGAGGTGGCAAGGAGGCTCGGAAGCGGCGTGCGCATGGCAAGCCCGGTCTTCGACGGCGCCAACGAGACCGACGTCAAGGACGCGCTCGAAGCCGTCAACCTGCCGAAGAACGGAAAGATGGTGCTCTACGACGGCAAGAGCGGTGATCCTTTCGACCAGGACGTCACGGTCGGGATGATGTACATGATGAAGCTCCATCACCTGGTCGATGACAAGATACACGCAAGGAGCACGGGCCCGTATTCCCTCGTGACGCAGCAGCCGCTCGGAGGAAAGGCGCAGTTCGGAGGCCAGAGGCTCGGAGAGATGGAGGTCTGGGCCATGGAGGCCTACGGGGCCGCATACAGCCTCCAGGAGTTCCTGACCGTCAAATCCGACGACGTGCCGGGACGGACCAGGATGTACGAGTCCATAGTCACCGGCAATTATACGCTCGAACCGACGCTCCCCGAGTCCTTCAGCGTCCTTGTAAAGGAGTTGCAGAGCCTCGGGCTCGATATATCGCTCCTTGAGGAAGGGGAAAAGTAGAGGGATTTTTTAACGTCCTGAAGCCCCCGGGTCGTCCAAGCCGGGGGAGGTTTCATTCTTTTAACGTTCCGAAACCCCCTGGGTCTTAAGCCCGGAGAGGTTTCATAGAAGTCAGGTCCGTGTACGGAAGAGTCCAGGGCCCTGTTAAAAAAGGAGGTACGCGTTGGAAAGCCTCGTGGCACTTTTTGAAAGACACAAGAAACCTACCGACTTTAACGCCATAAGGATCAGCATAGCTTCTCCCGAGTGCATAAGGGAGTGGTCGCACGGCGAGGTGAAGAAGCCGGAGACCATAAACTACAGGACGTTCAAGCCCGAAAGGGACGGGCTCTTCTGCGCCAAGATATTCGGCCCGGTAAAGGACTTCGA
>JACRLF010000056.1 GCA_016235365.1 Deltaproteobacteria bacterium
ATGTTCCCTTCTGTTACCAGTTTTACCGCTTCCTCTCGAAGCTCCTTCGTGTACCTTCCCTGCGGAATCCCTTTCATTCTGACACCTCCGTCTTTGTATTTTATCAGACTTTTGGTGTCTACTTTTTCCATCTTACCTCATGGTATGTATTCAAAGAGGGGGTGGAGTATTCACGTTCATACCCAAAGGGTGCGAGGGAAGGTAAGCCGATTTTTCGCACTTCATATTCTCGCTGGAATAAATGTTTCAATTTTGAGCGATTTGCAAACGAGTTCGCACAAAGAGTTGGTTTATGAATGAATCGAGAAGATTTGATTTGTTAAGTGATTTGGCACGCCTTATCAAGAAGCATGGTATAGATGCCTTTGCTGAATTGGCAAATTATTTAAGCCACCCAGAAGCAATAGAGCATCTAATTACAATCATAGAGGGTACCTTTAAGGCAGGTCAAAGCGCATCCATTGATAAGGATAGAGGTGCGCAAGGTGCCGGGCGAGGAACCGGGGTCAAGCGATTGATTGATGACTTAGAAAAAAGCGACCCACAAAAAGCAGAAATAATTTCTGCATTTTATCATACACTGTTAGCAAAAAATGCCTTGCCGAGCATAAAAGAAATGCGGGATTTTTCAATTGATACCGGATTAAAACCAGTGCATGCAAAATCGCGTGATAAAGCGATATTCCCACTTTTAAAGGATATCGCGGCTCGTCCTCTCAATGAGGTAAAGGACATCATAGGACGTATTAGTTTGCGCGGGATTGGTGATGATAGAACACTGGAGGGTTGGGCAAAAGTAATTTTAAATAAAGAACATCGGCAAAGATGATGATGTGATGAGTCATGCCCCCTTCGTTTTCTCCTCAATCACCCTCAAACCTCCCCTGGCCTCCACCCCCTACATCCCGGTAATATCCCCGTCCCTGTCCACGTCAATCCCCTCTGCAAGGGGGTGGATGGGCAGGCCCGGCATGAGGAGCACGTTGCCGCAGTGGACGACCACGAAGCCAGCGCCTGAGGCTACGCTGACCTTATTGACCGTGACGCTAAAACCCTTTGGCGCGCCGGTGAGGGCGGGGTTGTCGGACAGGGACTTCGGCGTCTTGGCCATGCAGACCGGCAGGGCCGAGAATCCGAGCCGTTCCATGTCGCGGATATCCCTTTGGGCCTCTTCCGTAAATACGACGGAGGTTGCGCCGTACATCTCCCTTGCTATCAACAAGATCTTGTCCTCTATCGGTAGCGACGTGTCGTAGAGGTATTTAAAGCCGTTCTCCCTTTCGCATAGGTCTTTGACCGCCCCGGCCGCCTCAAGGCCGCCTGCGCCGCCACGCTCCCTTACGTCAACGGCGAACGCCTCAACGCCGTAATCCCTTATCCTCCTGATGACCTCTCCGGTCTCCGCAACGTCGTCCCCATCGAAGCGGTTAATCGCCACCATGCACGGCAGGGAGAACCTGCGGATGTTGTCGATATGCCTCTTGAGGTTATCAAGCCCCCTGACGGACGATACCATATTGCTTTTTTTGAAGTCCACGGCCCCGCCGTGGAGGCGCAGGGCCCCGAGGGTAGCCACTATCACCACAGCCGAGGGCCTTAAACCCCCAACGCGGCATTTTATGTCGAAGAACTTCTCGGCCCCGAGCTCGGTTGAAAACCCGGCCTCAGTGACCACATAGTCCGCAAGGACGAGGGCGAGCCTTGTGGCTATGAGGCTGTTGCACCCGATCGATATGTTGCCGAACGGGCCGCCGTGGACGAATATCGGCGCGCCCTCCACGGTCTGCGCGAGGTTGGGGTTAAGGGCGTTCTTGAGGAGCGCGGAGGCGGCCCCATCTACTTTTAAATCCACCGGCGTTACAGTCCCGCCGTTGCAATCGAAGGCGAGCGTCATGCGCCCTATGCGCCTCTTCAGATCCTCGATATCGAGAGAGAGGCAGAGCGCGGAGACGACCTCCGAGGCCGCCGAGATATGGAACTCCTCGTCCCGCTCAAAAGTAGTTCCGGCCCCGATTCGCACCCTTCTCAAGGCCCTGTCGTTGAGCGCGGAGACGCGCCTCCAGAATATCCTTTCAGGGTCTATGCCAAGCGGGTTGCCGTGGTAGATGTGGTTGTCCAGGATGGAAGAGATGAGGTTGTGGGCCGTGATGGTGGAGTAGTCGTCGCCGGTGAACTGCAGCGTTATCTCCTCTGTGGGCAGGGCCTGGGACCTCCCTGAGCCTGTAGCCCCGCCCTTGGCCCCGAAAAACGGCCCGAGGCTCGGTTGCCTTATGCAGGCAAAGGCCCTATGGCCGAGGAGCTTGAGGGATTGCGCGAGCCCTATCGTAACCGTCGTCTTGCCCACGCCCTCAGGGGTGGGGCTCATGGCTGTAACGAGTATGAGCCTCCCCCCTGCGTTGTCCCGCAGCTCGTCGAGGAGCCTTGAGTCCACCTTTGCCATGCAGCGTCCGTAAGGTATCAGGCGGTCTTGAGGTATGCCTATCGAGTCCGCGACCTGTGCTATGGGCAGCGGCTTTATATTGCGCAGGAACGGGTCGTCTTTTTTCATGTGGGGCTCCCTTTAACGAATGAACTACCCCGGAGCAAGCCACGGGGCATCCGAAGGTATTATGCCCTTCATGATTGCACGAAGCAAGCCTTCCATGCTCAAATACTCAGCGTCTTTGCGCGGCAGAAAAATATGGACTGCGCCATGATAAAGCGGGTATAATATTTGGTGATTGTAAAAGATCTGACACCAATTTAGAATGGTGTCATGGATCTAAAATCATTTGAAACCCTTATAAAGACTGAGAATTCTGCGAGGCTCTTTCTGCTGCGACCCGTGGTGGGGCATAATATCGTACTCGGTCACGAAACACGGGGGCCTTTCAAACCTCCAGGGATTCAGGGACGAGTTGGTAAAGGGGATAAGGACGCGCGGCCGCAGGATAGTCGAGGCATATGTGACGAATGAAACCCCGCCCCGGCCGCTTTTTGAGTCCCCGGACAGGTATAACGTCATCGTCAGGGGGATAGACGTAAACGGAAGCGCCGTGACGCTCAACCTGCTGGCCATGTTCGCCTTTCGCTGCGGGTTCCTGTCCGAAGGCAAGTCCTGCTCCATACACCCGTCGTTATCCGGCGGCAAGGAGATACGTCCGCCGCACTGCGGGTACACGGGCTCTCCAAACGCGAGGCCGGATGAGAAGGGGTACTGCAGGGTCATACACGCCGGCATCCCGGGCGACGGCCCCGCCGTTGACAACGCGGTAAAGGCGGAGAGGGCCGCAAGCCTCATGCACTTGAGCAACGGGGCCGCAAGCCCCGAAGAGGCCGCCGACAGGGTGATAGACGCGCTGAGGGAGCATTGCTCGATGCACGCGCCGCATCTATTCCCGCAACAGAAGCCCTCGGCGCCGGGGCGCAACGACCCGTGCCACTGCGGGAGTGGGAAAAAGTTCAAGAAGTGCCACGGCTGAGGCCGCCGGGGCCTTGCGAATATATCTCAATAGGAGGGGGCTCAAAAGATGGCGGAAGAAGCGAAAGACGCGTCCATAGACGTCTCCGCTTACGCGGATGATATGATCAAGGTGATCGAGAGGTACGAACTCGGCGCCGGGAACCTCATATTCGTCGACGGGTTCCCGAACGAGGCCAACCCGTTCAGGATAGGCAAGGTCTCCAAGCTTGAGAAGAAGTTATACTTCAAGAGGAACATCACCCCCGAGGAAAGGGCCGCCGCGCGCAAGGCGCTCTACAGGTTCGAGGAAAAGGACCTGCGTAAGATAGACGACGACTGGTCCTTTGTTAAGCATGTGCTGCTCCATCAGATAGTCCACATCCTGGCGCGCAACAAGGACTGCTACGACTGCGACAAGTGGGCCTTCTATGAGCTCAAGTTCTGACATGGCGCTCAAAGGGCCGCATGTCATTGTCAGCGGCAACTTTTGCGGCGAAGCGGCCTCCGGGCAATTGATTCTATTTGGGAGGGGCTCGCAACGCTGCGTTCGCGATGACGGCTATTTGAGTCTTTCCGCGGCCTGACGACGCTTCCCGGGGGCTTTGTACGTGAAAAGGGCCTTTCTTATCATAACTTCAGCGCTCCTCCTTATCCTATCTCCGTGCGCGTCAAAGGCAGGCACAACGGACGGGACGATAGACCTCCGCGTGCCCCATATAATACAGGAGACCGAGTTCTGGGGCTGGGCGGCCGCGGCGCAGGAGTTGTTGATGCACAAGCTCGGCCCTGCCCGTACCCCTCCGCAGTGCGCGCTCGCCGCCATGGGATACGGCACGCCGATGGAGGTATGCTGCGCACTCAGCAGCGTATGTCTGGGCAGGACCGGCGGGCTCGTGCAGATCGAGAACATCCTTGCCAGGTTCGGCTTCCGTTACTCACACCTAAGGCCCCCACAGGACGCCGCGTCATTATATAAGATATTAGAGTCCGGCAGGCCGATAGCCGTGCACGTGTCTACAGGGGTCGGGGCGCATATTATCGTCGTCAGGGGGGTTTCCCTTGAAGGGGGCTTCGGCTCCGCAGACCCGGCCCTCTACGTAAACGACCCGGCAAGCGTCTATCCGCAGACAATGCCGTTTTCCCAGCTCAAGACGATATGGCTGAACGCCATAGCCGTGGGGTGAATTTTTTGGCTCCATCACCCTCCCATCCCCCCAAGGGGGCGACAAAAGGGGCGCAGGCGCATATGGACTTCGGAGAGTTCGAGATATTCGCGTTGAGCGGCGGCGCTATGAGGCTCGACGGCGGGGCCATGTTCGGGGTGGTGCCGAGGCCCCTGTGGGAGAAGACCAACCCCCCGGATGAGAAGAACCGGATACTGCTCGGGCTGAACGCCCTCCTGATAAAGACGCCGGGCCACAATATCCTCGTCGATACCGGCATAGGCGGCAAGGGTGATGAAAAGTTCCGCTCGAGGTATTGCCTGGATGGGGAGAACGCGCTCGGCATGGCGCTCAAGGACGCCGGGTTGATTGAGGACGACATAACGGTGGTCATAAACACCCACCTCCACTTCGACCACGCAGGCGGCAACACCGTATTCGATTCAGGCGTCTTCAGGCCGGCATACGGAAACGCGCGCTACTTGGTGCAGCGGGGCGAGCTCGATGCCGCGCTTAACCCCAACGAGAGGACAAGGGCGAGCTACCGGCCGGAGGACTTCATGCCTATAATAGACGCCGGCCTCTTCGACCTCCTCGACGGCGACGCCGAGGTCGCGGACGGCGTGTCTGTATTCAGGACCCCGGGCCACAACCGGGACATACAACTCGTCAAGATAGAATCAAAGGGCACCAAGGCGGTCTTCCTGAGCGACACCATCCCGACCGCGGCCCATCTCAAATACCCTTATATAGCCGGGTACGACCTGTTTCCGCTTGAGACCCTCAAGGCCAAAAAAGAGATAATAGAAGAGGCGGCAAGGGAGAGGCGGCTCCTTGTATTCTCCCACGACCCCTGCCATGCGATGGGGTATGTATCGATAGCGGATGGAGAGCCGGTGTTTGAAAAAATCCCTTAGCGGGCCGCGTCCCGTCTGCCGCAAGGCCGGACAAAGACCAAAAACCCAGCGGCTCGGTCTCCTGGATTCAAACATTGACTTTTGTATATTGCTGTCATATACTAACAAAGTATGGATATTTTTGATCTTCTTCAGAAATGCGCCGGGTTTGAGTGGGACGCACACAACACTGAGAAGAACTGGCAAAGGCACCGCGTCACGCCGTCAGAGTGCGAGCAAATATTCTTCAACCGCCCGCTGGTCGTTGCGGGTGATGAAAATCGGTTTTATTCTCTCGGGCATACGGACGTGGGCAGGATGCTCTTTCTCGTATTTACCGTCCGCCGGGACAAGATACGGGTGATATCGGCAAGAGACATGAACCGCAAGGAAAGGAAGGTGTATCAATCCCATGAATAAGAAGATACCCAGGTTTAAGAGCGAGGATGAGGAAAGGGAGTTTTGGGCAACCCACGATTCCAGTGAGCACATCGACTGGAAGAAGGCAAAGCGGGTCGTGCTGCCTGAGCTTAAGCCCTCTCTGAAGACCATATCTTTGAGGCTCCCGGAGTCGATGATCGAGGAACTAAAGCTCCTTGCCCACAAAAAGGATGTGCCTTACCAGTCGCTCCTGAAGATTTTCCTGTCGGAAAAGATAAACGAGGAACTCAAGGCCCACTGAAGCGGCTGTACTTCCCCTTGTGCCCTTTTCCGAAGGTGGCCGATACTGCCAACCATAAAATGGTGGGCCCAGCCCACATGGGGATATTCAGGGGAATTTAGCATTGAAGCTCCCCGCGGCTTTTCCGCGGGGAATCTTCGACATATAAGGGAGTATCTATTCCTATTCGCTCGCTTGACCCCGCAGCAAGCTGCGGGGCATGCGCTCGCTATGCATGTTCATGCTGGTGAATGACTCGAACGATGAGCTGAGGAACGAAGCTCATCCTATGGCCCTAATATAACCCCCCCTGGCGCACATATCTGTGAGGGTTAAAGCAGAAACCCGGTTTCGTCCTGGCGTCAAGTCCAGCCCCTCTATAGCGACCTCAAAAACTCCACGAGGTCAGTCCGCTCCTGCCTGGTGAGGCCCAGGTGGAAGAGTTCATTATAGTGGTCTACGACCGATCTCAAGTCCTGGAACCTGCCGTCATGGTAGAACCCGCCCTTCATCTTCGTGAAGAGCCCCTTTAACGGGGTAGTCCTGTAAAGGCGCCCCTCGTAAGAGCGTGACGCGATAAAGCCGTCCGCGCCGATTGACGAGGCCGAGTGCATGGGCCAGCCCGGCTCCGTATAGAGCGGCGGGACATGGCACTTCGCGCAGGTCGCCTTACCCTCGAATACGGCCCTGCCGCGCTCCGCCGCCGCGGCGTCGAAGTAGCCGATCGGCGGCGTCGGCACCGGCAAGGCGAGCTCGAAGAAGTTGAGGGCGGCGAGCTTCGGCGTGACGATATCGGGCGCGTTCCTCAGCGACCAGTCCCCGGTCCGGAAAGATACAGGGAACCTCTCGTCCTCGCTCAGCCTGATGTCGAAGAAGGTGCCTTTGCCCCGCATCTGCGTGTTGATCTCATAGGCGTTCCAGTACGCGAGCGACCCCATCCCCGTATAAGAATTGAGGCCGACGCCCGCAAGCCCGAATATGGAGGGGATGAGGGTGGCCCCTTTCGCGTCCGCGCCGACCCCCTTGCCATCGTTTAAAAGACGCGGGTCGAACCTGCCGGGGCCCCAGCCCGCAAGGGTCTTTGCCACGGAGGCCGTATCGGCGCCTATCCTGTCGGAGATGACCTTGAGATTCGGCGAAAGGGATATTATCCTGCCGAAGTCGAGGTACCTGTTCGGCCAGCCGTCAAGCCTGTTGCCGATCCCCAGGGCGTACGCATTATCGACGGTGGAGTGGCAGAGGGAGCAGTTGATGCCGATGGACCTCAAGCCCCCCTTCTCGTCAAAGAAACCCTTGAGCCCGACGATAGCGCCGGCCTTCAGGAGCTCGATGGTCGTGGCCGGGTCGTCGAACGCCGGGGAGGTCCCGTCCTTGAGGGTCTGTAAAAGGCCGTCCCTGACCTTGACGACGTCTATCTTAAGCCCGGCGTCCAAGGCGGCCCTAAGGCTCAAACCCCGGCCCACCCCGTTATTCTTTTCCCCGGCGATTGCCTCATGGAGCTTGAGCGCATCCCCCCAGAAGGCCTCGCTCCCGAACGTCTCATGGCGGAACGTATCCCTGCCCTCCTCTATCATCCGCTTAGAATACGCTGATACCGTATCCTCAACCCTCTCATCAACACGCACGGCCTGCATCTGCGCCTGGTTGCACCCGACGATTATCAGAAGCAACAGCGGCATTAAAAAGACGAGCGCCTTGATCCCTCTCAGACTTGAAAGATGTCCCATAGGCCGACCCCTCGAAGCTGTTTTTTTAACGTTTTAATGTTTCCTTCGGGTATAATTCCCCGCAGTATGGTCAACAGTACCAACGGATACCCCGGAGTGGTTCATATCCCTCGGCGTCTTGCAGGACCGGGGAGTGATCATTGGAAATGCATGGCTGGCGCGAGGCCCGCGGCTTGAAGCTCCCCGCGGCAAGCCGCGGGGAATCTTCGATATGTAAGGAAACAATTTCCATTCGCTCGCTTGACCCCGTAGCAAGCCGCGGGGAATGCGCTCGCTATGCATATTCAAAAGACGCGCAGGGTACCGGAGGGGCGCGTCTCAGCGCCAGCGCCGTCCACCCGACTGAAGTGGGATTTGTTATATTTGTATATATTTTGCTCTGCTTGTCAAGCCATAAAAAGCCGCCCTGAAAATCTCTGCCAATCAATCGGTAATTGAAGAGGGCGAGGTGAACCGGCTCCAGGCGTTTGCAGGTTGGCGGCGCTATCCCGGCTAAAAAGGTTGCTCAAGAAGTTCCCGACCCACGCCACTTGGCGTGGGTGCCCCGAAGGCGTCGAGGAGCGAGGAAGGCGTAGTTTGTTGCTACGCCGCAGTGACGAACATGCATAGCGAGCGCATTCCCCGCGGCAAGCCGCGGGGAATCTTCAAGAGATAGAACGCCGCGGACAAAAAACTCGCGGACAAGATTTTTTTCTTTGACATTCTTTGGCCTTTTGGTAATAATTCATCTGCCCTGATATTAACGGAGAAAACGAATTGACTCTTATGGCCTATAACGAAGCCCCGGCGCTCAAAAGAACGCCACTGCACGATGTCCATACGGCCCTCGGGGCAAGGCTCGTGAATTTCGCCGGTTGGGAAATGCCGGTGCAGTACACCGGCGTAATAGAGGAGCACCTGAACGTGAGAAGGGCCTGCGGGCTCTTTGACGTAAGCCATATGGGCGAGATAGAGATCTCCGGGGCGGGCGCCCACGCCCTCGTCCAGCGCCTCTTTACCAACGATATCGACCGGGTCGGCGACGGGCAGTGCCAGTACACCCTGCTCTGCTATCCCCACGGCGGCGTCGTGGACGACTGCATCGTCTACCGTTATAACAGGGACCGTTTCCTCGTATGCGCGAACGCCTCGAATACCGGCAAGGTCTTCGAATGGATAGAGTCCCAGGCTGCCCAGGGCGGGGCGGCGGCGCTCGTGGAGGACCTGAGCGACAACTACGCCCAGCTTGCGCTCCAGGGCCCGGCCTCGGCGGACATACTGAGGCCGCTGTTGGATATGGACCCGGAAGAGATAGACCACTTCCACTTCGTAATAGGCGAGCTTAAAGGCGGGGTTGAAGCGCTTGTCTCCAGGACGGGGTATACGGGCGAGGACGGCTTTGAGATATATCTGGAGCCCGAACACGCCGTTGACGTATGGCAGGCGTTGATGGATTCCGGCAGGGTACACGGCATAAAGCCCGCCGGGCTCGGGGCAAGGGATACCCTTAGGCTTGAGAAGGGCTACCCGCTTTACGGCCATGAGCTGAGCGAGGATATAACCCCGATAGAGGCCGGACTCAAAAGATACGTCAGGTTCAACAAGGACTTCATAGGGAAAGAGGCGCTTGAGAAGCAGGCGGCCTTCGGAGTCGAGAAGACGCTTGTTGGGTTCGAGATGACGGCCCCCGGGATACCGCGTGCGGGGTATGAGCTTAGCGTGGGCGGGAACAAGGCCGGATGGGTCACAAGCGGCACGCTCTCCCCCTCTTTGAATGTCGGGATAGGCATGGGATACGTAGACGCGTCCCTCAAGGCCGGCGAGATGGACGTAATTATAAGGAACAGGCCGGTCAGGGTTAGGGTCGTCAAGCTCCCCTTTTACAATAAACCCTGATGAACTCACCAGGGGCTTGAAATCCCCAGGGGATTCAGAGCGCTAAAAAAATGAACCCTCTTGGGGCTTGAAATCCCCGGCGGTTTCAGAACGTTAAAAAACCCTCCCTGGGGCTTGAAACCACAGGGGCTTCAGAACGCTAAAAATTTACGCGGTATTATATATATTTTTTTTCAAAGAACGAAAGGAGAGATCAGATGGAGTTCCCGAAGGACTTCAAATACACCAAGGAGCACGAATGGATCAAGGTCGAGGGGAATATCGCCACCGTGGGCATAACGGATTACGCCCAGGACTCGCTCGGTGACGTGGTCTACGTGGAGTTGCCGCAGGAAGGCGGCACGGTGACCAAGAACGAGCCTTTCGGAGTGGTGGAGTCGGTGAAGGCGGTTTCAGATCTATACTCCCCTGTAAGCGGCAACGTGACGGAGGTAAACGACGCCATAATCGACAGCCCCGAGGCCATAAACGAGGACCCGTACGGAGACGCCTGGATGATAAAGGTGGAGATATCAAGCGCCGATGACCTCGGCGACCTGCTGAGCGCCGAGGATTACCAGAAGTTCATAGAGGAAGAGAAGTAGAGTACGTGCCATACATCCCGCATACTGAAAAAGATATTGAAAGGATACTAAAGGCCGTTGGCGCATCCTCTGTTGAAGACCTGCTCGGCGCCCTCCCGTCCCGGCTCAGGCTCGCCAAAGACCTCGACCTCCCCAAAGGGCTCTCCGAACAGGAGCTTGCCGGGATATTAAAGGACTTAAGCTCAAGGAACTCTACGACCCGGGAGTATGCAAGCTTCCTCGGGGCCGGCGCCTACAACCACTACATACCGGCGGTCGTGGACAGCCTCATATCGAGGTCCGAGTTCTACACCTCATACACCCCCTATCAGCCGGAAGTATCCCAGGGCACGCTCCAGGCCATATTCGAGTACCAGACCCTCGTATGCCAGCTCACGTCAATGGACGTGAGCAACGCGTCGCTCTACGACGGCGCCTCGGCCGTGGCAGAGGCCGTTCTCATGGCGAGGCGCATAACCGGCAAGGACGCGGTCCTCTTAAGCTCGGCGCTCCACCCCGAGTACAGGGAGACGGTAAGGACGTACATGGCGGGCGCTTCCGACCACGTGTCCGAGGTGTTTTACTGCACCGAGGCCGGAAGGACGCTCCCGGAGGCCGTGGAGGCGGCCTTGACCGGAGATACCGCCTGCCTCGTGGTCCAGCACCCGAACTTCTTCGGCTCGCTGGAGGATGTGGAGGCGCTGTCGCGGGTCATCCACGCGAAAAAGGGCCTCCTTATCGTCGTCACGAACGAAGCGGTCTCCTTCGGGCTGCTCAAGCCTCCGGGGGAGACAGGCTGCGACATAGCCGTGGGCGACAACCAGTCCTTCGGCAACCCGCTCAATTACGGCGGGCCCTACCTGGGCTTCATGGCCGCCAAAAGCGAGTTCGTGCGCCAGATGCCCGGCAGGATAGTCGGGGAGACCGTCGATAAGAACGGCAAGAGGGCCTTCTGCCTCACCTTCGCCACGCGCGAGCAGCACATAAGGAGGGAGCGAGCCACCTCCAATATATGCACCAACCACGGCCTCTGCGCCCTATCCTGCGCCGTGCACCTGGTGTCGCTCGGCGCCACGGGGCTCAGAAAACTCGCGGAGCACAACCTCTTCAAGGCCAATTACCTGAAAGAGGGCCTCCGCGCGATCAGGGGCGTGGATATCGCCTTCGGCTCGCCCGTTTTCAACGAGTTCACGATAAGGGTGGATAAGGACCCGGAGGGCGTATTGAAGGCGCTCCTTAAAAAGAAGATAATGGGCGGGGTTTTGCTCAAGAGGTTCTACCCGGAATTGGACCGCCATATACTCGTTGCCGCGACCGAGATGAACTCAAAGGGAGATATCGACAGGTTCGTCTCGGAGATCGGAAAGCTATTGCAATGACCATTGACGGCGCAAAGGGGCTCATCATGGACGAGCCGCTCATATTCGAAAGGAATTCAGAGGGGCGCTCCGGCGTCCTGCCGGCGCCGTGCGACGTGCCTGAGGCCGACCTGGAAAGCCTCATCCCAAAGAGCTTACTGAGGGACGGCGCTGCCGGGTTCCCGGAGGTCTCGGAGATAGACGCGGTGCGCCACTATACCAGACTCTCACAGTGGAACTTCGGGGTCGATACGGGCTTCTATCCGCTCGGCTCATGCACGATGAAGTACAACCCGAAGGTCAACGAGGCGGTATCGCGCCTTGAGGGCTTTACCATGCTCCATCCGTATCAGCCCGAGGCGCTCGCACAGGGCGCGCTCCGGTTGATGCATGAGCTTGAGGCCTATCTATGCGAGATAAGCGGCATGGATGCCGTTACGCTCCAGCCATCCGCAGGGGCCCACGGCGAGCTCTGCGGCCTCCTTATGATAGCCGCGTACTTCAAGGACAGGAAGAGGCCCAGGCACAAGGTCATAATACCGGACACCGCCCACGGCACAAACCCGGCGAGCTCGCACCTGGCGGGCTTCAAGGTCGTCCCCGTGAAGTCAGAGGGCAAAGGGGTCTTGAGCGCCTCGGCCATCGAGGCGGTAATGGACGAGGATACTGCGGCCCTCATGCTCACCAACCCGAATACGCTCGGCCTATTTGAGCGGAACATAAAAGAGATAGCCGCCATAGTCCATAAAAAGGGCGGCTTCGTCTACTGCGACGGCGCCAACCTGAACGCCGTGATGGGGCTTGCAAAGCTCGGCGACCTCGGGGTCGATGTCGTACAGCTCAACCTCCACAAGACATTTTCCACCCCACACGGCGGCGGGGGCCCGGGGAGCGGCCCGGTCGGGGTCAGAAAGGCCCTTGAGCCTTACCTGCCGGCGCCGAGGATAAGGAAGGCCGGAAAGAAGTACTCCCTCGTATACGACCGCCCAAGGACCATAGGCAGGCTCAAGGCGTTCTACGGGAACTTTTCCATCATGGTCAGGGCCTACAGCTACATAAGGCGCATGGGCGGGGAGGGGCTCAAGAGGGCGAGCATTGTGGCCATACTCAACGCCAACTACATGAAAGAGCGGCTTAAGGATACACTCAGCCTCGCGTTCGACGAGCCGTGCATGCACGAGTGCGTTTTTTCGGACAAGTTACAGGCGGAGAACGGCGTGACCACGATGGACATGGCAAAGAGGCTGATAGACTACGGCTTTCACCCGCCGACGGTCTACTTCCCGCTCGTGGTGCCGGGCGCGATAATGGTGGAGCCTACGGAGACCGAGACCCTTGAGACCCTCGATAGTTTCATCGAGGCGGTAAAGAAGATAGACGCGGAGGCAAAGGCATCTCCGGAGCTACTTAAGAACGCCCCCCTCAATACAAAGGTGCGCAGGGTCGATGAGACACGGGCGGCAAGGGAGCCTGTATTGAGGTGGAAGGGGTAGAGGGCGCGAGGCCCGCGAGCATTGCCCTGTGGTCATGCGAACGAGTAGAAGTTGAACTGATGGGCTTCGCTACGCTCAACCCATCCTACCGGGCTTTAGATAGTTACTCGACAATTTTTTCCATATAAAAGATTTCAATATTTCCGCATCCATATTTGGTTGTTTTAAAGATACGATAGCCTAATTTTTTATAGAGATGGATATTGTTTTCGCTCTTTGTCCCAACAAACAACTCGAATCGCACAGGATTATAATATTTTTCAATTTCCTCCATAAGTGCCGTTCCGATGCCTCTATTCTGCATTTCAGGATAAACGGCTAATCTGGTGATATAGCATGTTCCATTTTCTTCATGCGCTCGCACCGAGCCAATAATCATATTTTCAGAGACCGCTTTCAAAAATAAATGGTCTTCGAATTGGTTCTTTATTGCCTCCAGCGTTTGCATGAGGGGCGTAATACTATAGTCATTGTAGCGTTCAGCCTCGATTCGATAAGCGAGTTTCTGAAGACCAAGTATTTCTTCAGCATCAGAAATTGTTGCCTGTAATATTTTCATATGTATGTCTAACGCCGAGAGCCATAGGATGGGTTGAGCGAAGCGAAGCCCATCACGCATCTAAGATTAAGCGCGGCCTGGGCTCATGTGGCTCCAACCACCCCCCGTCCACTCCTACCTCTCCATCGGGCGGTAGTAGATGTCGTACTGGAAGAGCCCCCGGATATTCAGCTCCTCTATATCGAAGTTTGCCGGGAAGGGGGCGAAGGGCGCGGCAAGCCTGATAGCGGTTATAGCGGCCTCGTCCAGCACCGGGTACTTCGATGATTCGATGAGCCTTATATCGTCGACAGTCCCGTCCTTCCTTATCGTGAAGTTGAGCTTCAGCGTGCCCTGCCATCCGTTCCTTCCGGCTATCTCCGGGTAGTCCCAGAACCTCCGTATCCTGTCCTTCATGTCCAGTAAATACCTCTGATACCTTATCTCCGATGTGTTGAGCTGGAGGGTCTTTCCCTTCTCGCCACTGGGGCTTTCCGCCTCGTACTTTTTTGAAAGCTCGGCGAGCTTCTCATCCGTTATAAAGAGGTTTGGGCCCCTGGGGCCGGCCTTTGACCGGGAGTCTTGTGCCGCGCCCCCGCCACCACTCCCCCCCTCCCCTGAAGTATGTGCCTGCGTAAGACCCGTATCAATCTTCTGCTCTACGGGCAGGCCCCCTTGCTCCCCGGCAACGACGCCCGTTGCCTTTCCGCCGTCTTTGGGCAGGGCCTCATTTTTGGCCTCAGTCGCGTTGCTATTGCCTCCAGCCGGATTTGCCACGCCCTTGTCCCGCGCTATCGGTGGGACGTAGCCTGGCCTCATGGCAGGCTTTACTGTGCGGGGCCTTGCCGAAGGCTCGGGGTAGGTCTCCTTTTCCACGCTCTGGCTCCTCTGCGCGTAATGTGTCGGGGGCTTTCTGCTCTTAGCGAGATTATCCGGCATTGCCGGAGGAAGCTCGACGACGTCCACGGGCAGGGGCTCGGTTGCCTCCGGCTGGGCGCGCTGGATGAGCCGCTCCATAAGCGGCCCCAGCGAGAACGCCCAGAGCGCCACGATGTGCAACAGGAGCGATATGGCTAAAAAGGCTATGAAATACCGGATGTTATTGCCGGGGTCGTCCGGCAAGATTTTAGTTGACATGGTGAAATTATTCTGTCAGAATTTAAACCATATTAAAGATAATATAAATAGCGGCCGCAAGCCTGCGAGCGATATGAAAGGCCGCACGCGAAAATATAGAGGCGGAATCCGGAGCGGTCTTCATATCCCAATATTTTACACCTAAAACAGGAGATATACAATGTTTGGTCTCGGCACCCCTGAGCTCATATTGATACTCGTAATCGTCCTCATCATATTCGGCGTCGGCAAACTGCCGGATATAGGCTCTGGCATGGGCAAGGCGATAAGGAACTTCAAGAAGGCGTCAAGCGACGCCGAGATTGACGTAACGCCTAACAGGGACGATGGGCAGAAGATAGGCTCTTCAGCGAACCGTTCAAGCGAGAAGAAGGCCTGAGCCTGACCGGCCCCCCGGCATGATCAAGCGCGGCTCGCCGCGTATGATAAAGAGGGGTTCCCCTGCGGATAGCCTGGTGGCTTTTTTTATTCTCTCTTAGGGTCAATACCCCGTAGCTTGCTACGACTATTTAGAACAGATGTTCTTAGGATACCCCGCAGCAAGCTGCGGGGAGGTTCATTGGATTGTCCACTGCTGTCCAGTTAACTCTACCTGTAAGGGTGCCACGGCTAAGAAAGCCCTTGTTGATAAAGGAAATCCCAGGCCCAGGCAGGCCATATTTTCAGGACACGGCGCAACGTCAGCGGACTATATCGACCCCGTACTCGGCCATGCCTGCCGGCGCCTCGGTAAAGAGCACCATGACGGGTATTGTCCCCTTCGGGGGTATCGAGCCGCCGGAGGGGTCCTTGAACTGCTTCAGAAGTTCTTCCCTTGGGAGGGTTTTAAGGTCGTCGGCTGATACGACTCTGCCGGGCGCCACCGAGCGCTCGGTCAGTTTTACACCCCGCGCGTTGTACAAGACCCCTTTTACCGATTTTATCTCCTGGGCCGCCTCAGAGACGTTCTTTATCCGCGCCTCTATCACAAAGACCTTGCCGGCGTTCTTATTATCGATGAAATAGCCGTTGATGCTCTCTATGTCAACGGTCTTTTTCGCGGCTGTTCCTCCGTCCCGCGATATAAGCCCGCCGTTCAACTTCTTGCCCGCGCCCCTGAAATACAATACCCCGAGGCCTATAATGACGACGAGTACGGCAACCGCGAGAACGACCCATGCCCTGCCCTGCGCCGAAGGGGCTTTGGCGGCCCCCTCATCGTAATATACCTCTTCGGTATGAGGAGGCTTTTCGCCCCCCCTTTCCACCGATTCCTTGAGGGCCTCGGAGAAGTCGCCGGAGGATACCTCTTCGTTTGAAGTGGGCTTTGCAGGACCGCCGGCCCCGCCGTATCCGGCAACAGAGAACGGCGTGCCGCCTCTTTCCTCTGTTACTTCCATTGCAGGACCCGCTTTCCGCCCCTGCTCCGCCTCTTCTACCTCCCCGGCATATCCCCCAAGGCCCATGGACGGCTCCTCTTCAACGGCTAACTCCTCTTTTTCGGCCACACCTGCGCCTAAACCGAGGTCAAACCCTCCCAACGTCCGCTCTGCGCTGTCCGCGGGCTCACCGAAGCCGTGCTCCTCCTCAGCCCCCTCTTCGGCCCCCTTGCCGGACTCTTCATCCGCGCTAAAGCCCTTGAAGGAAAAATCGAGGCCCGGCCCTCCCGTATCAGCGCCGATATCGGCAAAGGGCGCCCCCGGCCCCTTTTCTTCCTCTCTGTCCTTTTCAGGAGACGGCTCTTTCGGGGCCTCGCTGAACTCGAAGCTCAGGTTCTCCTTGCCGCCCGTCTTCTCACGCGCCCTCTCCGCGGCCTTTTTCCGGTCCGCGGACGACTGGGCAAGGATCTCTTCCGCCGCCACCTCTTCTATCGGCGGCGTTACTATGAAGACGTTCTGACACTTCGTGCACCTCACCTTGACCCCGGCCCCCTTGACCTTTGAATCATCGAGCCGGAACTTGGTATGGCATTTATCGCACTGGATTATCATCGTTCATGCCCCTCCAGGGGCCTTAATGTTTCCTTCGGGTATAATTAAGCATGGCTTGCCGCGCGCAAATAAAACCGATTTTCCTTCGGATACTCCGGCAACTTGACTCCCGGGGAGGTTTGCAATCGATCCGCGATAGCGCATCCCCTTGCCCATACCGCGATAGCGCATCCCCTTGCCCATACCATGATAGCGCATCCCCTTGCCCATACCATGATAGCGCATCCCCTTGCCCATACCATAAAGATATTTTTAGCACATGCGTATCTTGAATTCAAGGTTGTAAGCCCCGGTCGTCCGCCCTGATAAACATGGTTCCACTGGACCGGCTCAAAAAACGGCGACCGGGGAACGGCTTGACATTGAAATCCGGTGATTGTATGCTTTATTTCATCTTCTCATGCCTTCCGGAGAGACGATGGAGCCGAACTTAAAGCCGATACTCACGCCCGAAGAGATAGAAAAGACCGTAGAGAGGATAGCCGGTGAGATAGAGGCCGACTACGCATCAAAGGACCCGCTTTTGATAGGGGTACTGAAGGGGGCGGTCATCTTCCTTTCCGACCTCCTCCGGGCCGTCAAGATGCCTCTGGACGCCGACTTCGTGCAGACGACCTGCTACGGCAAGCGCGACACCCCCTCCTCGGAGGTCATCGTGACAAGGGACATATCCGTCGAGATAAAGGGCAGGGATATCATCATAGTAGAGGGCATAATAGACCGCGGGCACACCGCAAGGGCGCTCATAGAGTACTTCGGGACCAAGGGGCCTTCTTCCATCAGGCTCTGCACGCTCCTTATGAGGAAGTCTACCCCGGCCGACATAAAGGCCGATTACGTCGGGATAAGGATAGGCGAGGGGTTTATCGTCGGGTACGGGATGGATTACAAGGAACACTACAGGGGGCTGCGCGGCCTCTACGTGCTCGCCCCTGAAAAATAACCCCCTCCCTACTCATGTCAGGCTGCTATAAAACAGGAGGTCGCGTTGGGTCTTCCGAGGCTGATAGAGGCGCTCCTTGACCCGTCTTCATACCCGGAGCCGCCCGTGCAGGTGGAGTTGCGCCAGACGCACATCTCGTACCTCTTCTTCACCCCCCGCTTCGTCTACAAGATAAAGAAACCGGTCGACTTCGGCTTTCTCGACTTCTCAACGCTCGATAAGCGGCTCTTTTTTTGCGCCGAGGAGGTGAGGCTCAACAGGAGGCTCGCCCCTGACGTATATCTCGGGGTCGTGCCCATAACGGAAAAAGAGGGCAAGGCCCTTATGGAAGGTACGGGGGAGCCGCTCGAGTACGCGGTAAAGATGAAGAGGCTCGACGTTAGGAATAACCTCGAATACGCCCTTGAGCACGGCAGCATCACGACGGATATCATTGAGAGGGTGGCCCGCACGATAGCGCGGTTCCACAGAGAGGCGCGGACGAGCCCTTACATAAGCTCTTTCGGGCGTGTGGAGTGCATAAGGAAAAATACCGGTGAGAACTTCGACCAGACCGCCGGTTTCGTCGGTACGGCGATCTCAAGGGCCCTATTTAACAGGATAAAGGCGTATAACGACGGCTTCATACGGGCGAATGAAGGGCTTTTCCGCAGGCGTGTTGAGGACGGGTTTGTAAGGGACTGCCACGGCGACATCCACTGCGATCACGTATCCATCTCGGACGGCATAGAGATATTCGACTGCATAGAGTTCAACGAGCGGTTCAGGTACTCCGATATCGTCGCGGACGCGGCTTTTCTCTCAATGGACCTCGACTGCCACAACAGGGCCGACCTCTCCAGGGTGTTCGATTCCGCCTACTTCGCCTCCTCAGGGGACCCGGAAGGGAAAAGCCTCCTCGATTTTTACAGGTGCTACAGGGCGTATGTGCGCGGCAAGGTCGCGGCCTTCAAATCCGTGGAGGAAGAGGTCGGCCCTGAGGCGCGCATGGCCGCGTTGATAGACGCCAAACGCCACTTCCATCTCGCCGGAGAGTACGCCGGAGGCGGCGTCAAGCCGATGCTTATAGTAATCCGCGGCCTATCGGGTACGGGTAAATCGATGGTGGCAAACCTCCTCGCCGAAAATACCGCCTTCTGTACCCTGTCATCCGATTTGATAAGGAAGGAGCTTGCCGGGCTCGCACCGTCCGAGCGCGGGGCCGCCCCATACGGCGCCGGGATATACTCAAAGGAGTTCACGGACAAGACCTACTCAACGCTTATAGAGAGGGCGGGCAATCTCCTCAAGGCAGGACGCTCCGTTATATGCGACGCCACTTTTTCAAAGCAAAGATACAGCAGGATTGCGAAAGAGGCCGCAAGAGAGGCGGGGGCCTCCTTCCACCTCATCGAGTGCGCGGCGGACGATGGGACGATAAGAAAACGTCTATTAAAGAGGCTCGAAGAACCCGGTGCGATATCGGACGCGGGCGTCGAGGTCTACGAGAGGCAGAAGGCCTCATACGAGCCCGTTGAAGGCCCCTGCCTTGAGATAGACACCGCCCGCCCCCTCAACGAAGCCCTCATCAAGATAATAGACGAGATATTCGGCTGATGGTTTTAGTGTCTCCTTCGGATACCCCGGTTGCTTGCTCCGGGGTGGTTCATTCTCTACCGACCCCATACCCATTTTTTCGGTTGTGGCTTTCTCAGCATTATGTTTTAATTTAAAAATGGACAAATCCATAGTTCTTGTAAGCGGCGGCATGGACAGCGCCGTTACGGCCGCTATCGCCCTTGAAAGGGGCCCTGCGGCATTCCTCCACGTAAACTACGGGCAGAGGACGGAGACAAGGGAGCTTGAGGCCTTCCACGGCATAGCGGACTTCTACAGGGCTGAAGAGCGGCTTGTCGCGGACATAGGCTACCTTAAAGATATCGGCGGCTCGGCCCTTACGGACTGCCGCATAGGCGTGCCCGTTGGAGACCTCAACAGGAAGGATATTCCCCCGACCTACGTGCCGTTCAGGAACGCCCACCTCCTCTCCATCGCCGTATCATGGGCCGAGGTCCTGGGCGTCTCCGATATATTCATAGGCGCCGTGGAGGAGGACGGCTCCGGCTATCCGGACTGCCGGGAGGCCTTCTTCAAGTCATTCGAGGCCGCCGTGGCATTGGGCGCCGTTAGGGGCGCGTCTATAAAGATACGCACCCCGCTTATACATACGCGCAAGTCCGCGATAGTCAAACTCGGGCTTGAGCTCGACGCCCCTTTCCACCTCACGTGGTCGTGCTACGTGGACTCAAGGGCGGCGTGCGGCAGGTGCGATTCATGCCTCCTGAGGCTTCGGGGGTTCTCCGAGGCCGGGGCGATAGACGCCATACCATACAGAAAAATGAAATCTCCCAGCACTTAAGATACACGGCGTTTCAGAACGTTAAAAATATGACCCCTCCCGCGGCCTAAGTAGAGAGTGTCTTGCGGAAGGATTGAGAACGGAGGCCCGATATGACGTTCCTTCAGTACGTGAAGCAGAAAAAGGGCATCGACCCCGAGGGCAAGGACTTAAACGAGCTTATGAACGAGTACTACGACGATTACCTCATGTATTTGCGCGGCGTAAAGGACGGCTGCGGGCCGAAGGATTAGAATACCTTCCACCATCCCTGGCGGCCCTTCAGGGATAGCGGTACGGCCACCAGGGATGATACGGGTAGTAGGGGTAGTACGGGCCATACGGCGGGTAGGGGTAATAGGGGCTGTAGAACCAGGGGGGAGGCGTCTCGCGGCGTCTGTACTCAGAGGCCGGGGTGAGGCTTATCTCCATCGGCGTTACCACGGGGTAGGCATAGTCCATCCTGCCTATCTTCCTCACCTCGACGCGCTTGATGGTCCCGGCGACCGTGACGCGGGCGTGGGCCTTGAATATGTCCGTGTCGAGGAACTTCGGGGACTCTATCAGGAACCTGCCCCTTGAGGAGCCGTCGGCGGGCCTGTCGTCCATATTGAGCTCGGTTTCGAGGACCTCTATGACGGTTGAGTGTTCGAGGTTCTCCGATGACATGATGACCCCGCCCCACAGTACCTTCCGCCCCCTGTAAAGCTCAGGGTTGGACTGCACCATGTCCACGGTTATGTCGCGGTCTACGTCCTTCCGGGCCTCTTTTGAGATGACCGAGCACCCGGCAACGAGGAGCAGCGCCGCGGATATCGCTAAAAGCCTTTTCATACTTATATTCTATAACGTCCGGGGGTTTTGTCAATGATTCCGAAATATGACTACGTCGAGATCGAGGCCAGGAGGCTCGCCCCCTACGCGGCAAAGAGCGGAGAGACCAGGGGCAGGAGGCACAGCGAGCCCGAGCACCCGTTCAGGACCCCTTTCCAGCGCGACAGGGACAGGATAATACACTCCCACGCCTTCAGGCGGCTTGAGTACAAGACACAGGTATTCGTCTACCACGAAGGCGACCACTACAGGACCCGGCTTACACATACGATAGAGGTGGCGCAGATATGCCGCACGATGGCCAGGGCGATGGGCCTGAACGAAGACCTCGCCGAGGCCATAGCGCTGGCCCACGACCTCGGCCACCCGCCGTTCGGCCATTCCGGGGAGAAGGTCCTTGACGGCCTTATGGCCGGCCACGGGGGGTTCGAGCACAACGCCCACAGCCTGAGGATAGTGGAGGAGCTTGAGACGCGCTATCCGGGCTTCAACGGTCTGAACCTCACGTGGGAGGTGAGGGAGGGGATAATAAAGCACAACTCAGAGCACGACAGGCCCGGGGTCAACAAAGAGTACGAGATGGACAAGTCCCCCTGCCTGGAGGCGCAGATAGCCGACATCGCGGATGAGATAGCCTACAACAACCACGACATCGACGACGGGCTCTCTTCCGAGATGATAGAGCTCGACGCCCTTGACGGCGTGGAGCTATGGAAGGAGAACTTCGCGGCGGTGAAGGAGGAGTGCCGCGGCGCGGATATCAAGATACGGAAGTATCAGACGGTAAAGAGGATCATAAACGCCCAGGCCACCGATCTCGTGGAGACGGCGTTCAATGCAATCGAAAAGGAAGGCATACGGTCCATCGAGGACGTGAGGAAGGGCAGGCCCATAGCCCGCTTCAGCCCGGAGATGGACAGGAAGAACAGGCAGTTGAAGAAGTTCCTGCTTGTCAACCTCTACAGGCACCACAGGGTGGAGAGGATGGCGCACAAGGCCGAGAGGATAATACGGGAGCTCTTCAAGGCATACCTCAAGAACCCCAGGCTCCTGCCCCCGCGCCTGTTCTCTCA
Organism: Deltaproteobacteria bacterium; assembly: GCA_016235365.1. Lineage (GTDB taxonomy): Bacteria > Desulfobacterota > GWC2-55-46 > GWC2-55-46 > GWC2-55-46 > JACRLF01. The sequence continues at coordinate 22,051 of JACRLF010000056.1, forward strand.
CCTGGAGGAGACCGGCAAGGACGAGCACAGGGTCATATGCGACTACGTCGCCGGCATGACCGACCGTTTCGCCCTCGACGAGTTCAAGAAGCTCTTCGACCCGTACGAGAAGGTCTGATCGGTAAATGAGCCGCGGGCCCTGTCTCCCTCCCTCTTTTTTACTCCCTTCCCGACCGCCTTCACGAATGGGTGGGTCCCCGTTGGAAAAAATTTCTTCTTTTCTCTTGACACGCCATCAAAACAGGACTAATATCATCCAAAATATCCTCTTGTAAGACGGGCGGGGCTCCCGCTGAATTCAAGTCCGCTTTAGAAAGGGGCTGACTTACAAAGCGGGCGGCCACTGGGCAAACGCGGTTCCGGCTGGATCAGGCAATGCCGGTGAGGAGAGGGTTTTCATGGTCTCAAGTCAAGACAAAAAGGAGCGTAGGTGCTCAAGCTGACAAGGGATTGCGAGTACGCGCTGATGGCAGTACTCTATCTCGCATCGCAGCCGGAGGGCAAGGTCTCGCTCGTAAGGGAGATAGCCGAGGCCAGGGACATGCCCCGCACCTACCTCTCCAAGATCATGCAGCACCTGGCAAGGGCCGGCCTGGTAAGGTCGCGCCGGGGGGCCAACGGGGGCTTGGTCCTCGGACGGCCCTCCGGGAGCATTACGATGAAAGACGTCATAGAGGCCGTGGAGGGCCCCATCCGCTTGAACGTCTGTCTTACCGGGAAAGGGGCGTGCCCGAGGGACGAAGAGTGCCCGGCCCTTCCCGTCTGGGTAAAGGCCCAGAAGAGCATGATAGAGGTACTTAAAGGCAAGACAATGGCACAGCTCGTAAAAGACGGCATGATGATGAAGAAGGGCGCCGGTGGAGTGTAGAAAAAAGAGGAAGGGATTTTTTTTAAAGATTAAAAAGACCAATAAGGCCTTAAAGACCTTTTTAGTGTTTTGTTCGGGTATATTTCCCTGATATAATATGTTAAAGACCGGCATCCGTACCGCTAAATTCACCTGACGGGCCTCAAGACCCCTTGGGGCTCGTCTTCCGTATAAAAGAAAAAAGAGGCCTGATAAGTCAAGGAAGGAGGTTATATGTCAGAAGGTGTCATTCAAAACCCGTCAACACAGTCTCACACCGGCGGCATGCCGATGGAGCCGCCTCCATCGTACAATGACGCGGTGGTCAGGAAGTTCTGCGTCATGGCCGTGGTCTGGGGGATAGTAGGCATGCTCGTTGGGGTACTTGCCGCCTCCGAGCTCGCGTTCCCCTTCATGAACCTCAACCTGCCGTACCTGACCTTCGGCAGGATCCGTCCGCTCCACACCAACGCCGTCATATTCGCCTTCGGCGGCTGCGTCCTGTTCGCATCCATCTACTACTCGGTGCAGAGGACATCGAGGGTCCGCCTCTTCAGCGACACTATCGCCGACATAACGTTCTGGGGATGGCAGCTCATAATAGTCCTTGCCGCCCTCACCCTTCCGCTGGGCATCACTGCGGGAAAGGAATACGCCGAGCTCGAATGGCCGATAGACGTGCTCATAGCCGTCGTCTGGGTGCTCCTGGGCGTGAACTTCTTCGGCACCCTCTGGAAGAGGAAGGAAAAGCACATCTACGTGGGGAACTGGTTCTTCATGGCGCTGATAATAACCATAACGGTTTTGCACGTCTTCAACTCCCTGGAGATCCCCGTTACGCTCTTTAAATCCTATTCGGCGTACTCCGGGGTGCAGGACGCCATGGTCCAGTGGTGGTACGGACACAACGCCGTGGGCTTCTTCCTGACGGCGGGGTTCCTGGGGATAATGTACTACTTCCTCCCCAAGCAGGCGCAGATGCCGATATACAGCTACAAGCTCTCGATACTCCACTTCTGGACCCTGATATTCCTCTATATCTGGGCAGGCCCGCACCACCTCCTCTACACCGCCCTGCCGGACTGGACGCAGACGCTCGGCATGACCTTCAGCGTCATGCTGATCGCGCCCTCATGGGGGGGGATGGTAAACGGCCTCATGACGCTCAAGGGCGCATGGGACAAGCTGCGCACAGACCCGATCCTCAAGTTCATGGTTGTCGCCATATCCTTCTACGGGATGTCCACCTTCGAGGGGCCGATGATGGCGGTGAGGTCGGTGAACGCGCTCTCCCACTACACGGACTGGGGGATAGGACACGTCCACAGCGGCGCGCTCGGCTGGGTGGCGATGATAAGCATAGGCGCGCTCTACTACATGATCCCGCGCGTATTCGGCAAGACCGGCATGCACAGCGTCAAGCTCATCAACACGCACTTCTGGATGGCCACCATCGGCGTCGTCGTTTACATAGTGGCGATGTGGATATCCGGGATAACGCAGGGGCTGATGTGGAAGGCGGTAAACCCCGACGGCTCGCTCACGTACACCTTCGCCGAGTCCGTGGCGGCGATGCACCCGTACTATGTGATGAGGCTCATCGGCGGGCTCATATATCTAACGGGCATGCTTCTCATGGGGTATAACACGATAATGACCGGCAAGGCCGCGGAAAGGAGGCCGGCATGAAGCACGAGGCGATAGAGAAAAACAGCCTTCTCATGGCGATACTTATTACCTGCGTCATCAGCGTGGGCGGCCTTGTAGAGATAACGCCGCTCTTTTTCCTCAAGAGCACCATACCGCCGCTCGAGGGAGTGCACCCGTACACGCCGCTCCAGCTCGAGGGCAGGGATATATATATACGGGAGGGGTGCTACAATTGCCACTCCCAGATGATACGGCCGTTCAGGGCCGAGACGGAGCGCTACGGCCCGTACTCGAAACCGGCCGAGTCCATGTACGACCACCCGTTTCAGTGGGGCTCGAAGAGGACGGGGCCGGACCTGGCGAGGGTCGGCAAGAAGTACCCGGACTCCTGGCACGTGCAGCACATGGACGACCCGAGGAGCATAGTGCCGGAGTCCGTCATGCCCAGGTACCCCTGGCTCGCCAGGAACGACCTCGACGCAAGCCACGTGCAGGCCAAGATGAGGGCCTTGAGGACCGTCGGCGTGCCGTACACGGACGCGGACATAGCGGGCGCCCCACCCCAGGTCGCCGCCAAAAAGGAACTCGACGCGCTGATAGCTTACCTGCAGTCCCTCGGGACCGCGGTCAGGAGGTAGCCCCATGGAAGAGATGCTGTCGTTCAGCAAGACGTTCTCGCTCGTCTACTTCTTCGTCATCTACTGTTGCATACTCTTCTGGGTCTTCAGGAAGAAGAACAGGAAGAGGCTGGAGGAGCACAGGCACATCCCGCTGGCCGAGGATTAGGCCCGACGGGATAAAAAGAGAGCCGTTCTTTAGATGCGCCGCGGGCGCGGCCGTCCGGGAAGAGGCTCCCTTGCATCGGCCCCTCCCGGCAAGACGGCGGAGAGCTGAAAATTCGTTTAACAGGATGAGGAAAAACTCAAAATTTTTTTAACGTTCTGTAACCCCTGTGGTTTGCACTCCAGGGAGATTTCATTCAGGTTGCTCAAAAAGTTACAGATGCGAGGAGTCGAGAAAGTGAGGCAGGGCTCCCATTGCGTCTTTACAATTGCAATGGGAAGTCGTACTTTGTCCGTACGCCGCAGTGACGAACATGCATAGCGAGCGCGAGGCCCGCTCGCGGGGAGCTTCAACGCCGAGACGACAAAGCAGATGTGACTTTTTCAGCGACCTGCTTAAAAATTACGGAGGTTGCAATATGCCAGAGAAGATAGGACACCCGATAGACGGCATAGAGGAATACAACAACCCGGTACCCCGGTGGCTTATGTGGCTCCTTTACTTCACCATGCTGGTCGCCGTAGTGTACTGGATAATGTATCCGGGCTGGTGGCCGGGCGCGCTGGGCTGGAGCTCGGCCGGGATGTACCGTGAGGAGGTGGCCGCCTCGGAGGCGCGGTACGCGGCCATGAGGCCGAAGAAGGCCGACATCAACGTCCTCATACACGACCCTGGCGCCATAGCCGAGGGCACGAAGATATTCGCACAGAACTGCACCCCATGCCACGGCGCCGAGGCCAGGGGGGACACCGGCATAGGCCCGAACCTTACCGACAAGACATGGATATACGGCGGCAAGCCCGAGCAGATAGTCCACACCATAACCAATGGCACGGCGAACGGCATGCCGACGTGGGGCCCTCAGCTCGGAGAAGAAAAGATACAGAAGGCCGCGGCCTTCGTCCACAGCCTGGGCGGCGGAGAGTAATCAGCGCGCTGCCAGAGGTGTAATATGTCCGGCATAATGGAGCAAGGCGTAAAGATATACGCAAAGAGCGTAAGGGGCAGGTTCAGGACCATAAGGTGGTCGATAAGCGCCCTTCTGCTCGGCGTCTTTTTCGCGTTGCCGTGGATAAGGTTCGAGGGCAGGCAGGCCGTCCTCTTCGATATCCCGGAGAGGAAGTTCTACATCTTCAACCTCATCATCTGGCCGCAGGAGGGCTACTACCTGGCCATACTCCTGGTCTTCCTGGCCATCTCCCTCTTCGTGTTCACCGCGGTCGCCGGAAGGCTCTGGTGCGGGTATGCCTGCCCCCAGACCGTCTTCACCGACATATTCGGGTCCATAGAGCGGCTCATCGAGGGCGACAGAAGGCAGAGGATGGAGCTTGACGGTTCCGGGCTGTCGGCGCGCAAGGCAATAGAGAAGGCGGCAAAGCACTCCATTTGGATAATCTTCTCCTTTGCCACGGCCTTTGCCTTTGTCGCCTACTTCGTCCCGGCCCGCCTCCTGCTTCAGAGGCTTGCGACCCTGACGCTCACGAACGCGAACGTCTTCTGGCTCGCGTTCTTCACCGTCACCACCTACGTCGACTGCGCGTTCATCAAGGAGCTCATGTGCCTGGTCCCGTGCCCATACGGCCGGTTCCAGAGCGCGCTCTTCGACCAGGACACCCTGATAATCGGCTATGACGGCAATAGGGGCGAGCCGAGGGGGCACATAAAGAAGACGGAGGTCAAGGCCGCCGGCGACTGCATCGACTGCACGCTGTGCGTACAGGTCTGCCCCACGGGCATCGACATCCGCAACGGGCTACAGTACGAATGCATCGCGTGCGCCCAGTGCATTGACGCGTGCAACTCGGTGATGAGGAAGGTCGGGCGCCCGGAGGGGCTCATACGCTACGGGTCGTTGAGGTCTCTCGGCGGGGGGCGCGCCGGCGTGTTGAGGCCGCGGGTGGTCGTCTACGCCGCGATACTGACGGCGCTCTTCTCGATGTTCGCGTACAAGCTGGCCACGAGGATCCCGCTCGACGTGGAGGTGCTGAGGGACAGGGCCTCGCTCTACCAGAAGACCGCGGACGGCAGGATAACGAACCTCTACGTCATAAAGGCGATGAACATGGACAGAAGGGACCACAGGTACGTCATAAAGACAAAGGGCATCGACGCGGACATCATAACGGGCGCGAACCCGATATCGGTCAGAAGCGGAGAGGTCTACCAGGCGCCTCTCGCGCTAATCACGAGGGACGGAAGGCTTGAGGGGAGCGTAAACCGCTTCGACTTTATCCTCGAGGACATGGACGACCCGCGCTCTGTCGCCCGCAGGCAGAGCACCTTTCTGGTCCCTGTGGACAAGGTGCGGGTATCCAGAAAAGACGAGCGCGATTAACGGGGGCATAATATGAACATGCATAGCGAGCGCGAGGCCCGCGGCAAGCCGCGGGGTCAAGCGAGCGGATCGGATATGGATACCTTATTACATGTCGAAGATTCCCGCGGAAAAGCCGCGGGGAGCTTCAAGAAAAGATCGGCATGGCCGCTGACTATCGCGGTTTTCTTAGGCGTCGTGTTCGCGGTTAACTTCACGCTCCTCTACCTCGCGTTAAGTACGGACGACGGGCTGGCCGAGGAGAACTACTATGAAAAGGGGCTAATGTATAACAGCATGCTCCGGAACGAAAAGGAGCTGGGCTGGGATATAGAGCTCTCCTTCGACGGGACTCCGGGCGCAAGGCCCGCGAACAGCGTAAACGTCAGGATATACGACAGGGCCGGAGCCGGGTTGGAGGGCGCCGCGGTAAAGGTCACCCTGCGGCGGCCCACCTCGGACAGGTACGACAGGGTCTTCGACCTCGCCAACTCCGGCGCAGGCCCGTCATACAGCGGAGCCATCACTATCCCGCTGCCCGGCATATGGGACTTAAGGGTCACCGCCGGGAAGGACGGCCATGAGATGGAAAAGACCTTCAGGATACACGTATGAACATGCATAGCGAGCGCGGGGCCCGCGGCTTGTTGCGGGGTCAAGCGAGCGAATCGGATACAGATACTTCCTTACATGTCGAAGCTCCCCCGCGGCTTGGGCATAGGGGGGGCTTCAACCTGGATATCGTGGCGAATCCGCTCCCTGCGGAGTTCACGGACGCGGCGCCGTCATCCTGCTACCACTGCGGCCTGAGCTCAAGGGAGTATCTCCACGGGACGTTCAACGGCGCGCGCCGCTCCTTCTGTTGCCAGGGGTGCCTGTCCGTATGCGGATATATATACGGCGCCGGGCTTGAGAGCTACTACGACAGGCGCGATAAGTCCAGGCCGGGCGCCCCTCCCCCGCTCCCCCCCCTGCCATCGGCGGCCCGCTCCTTTGAGGACGACTCAGTCTTCACAAGCGTGGGCAAGGACGTCAAAGAGGCCGCGCTCATCATCGACGGCATACACTGCTCCGCGTGCGTCTGGCTGATAGAGAAGGTCGTAACCAGGACCCCGGGCGTCGTGGACGCCTCGGTGAACTTCTCCACGCACAGGATGAAGGTGCGGTGGAGGAGCCCGGCCGCATCTCTTGACAATATCCTGTCAAGGGTCGTATCGCTCGGCTACGGCGTTGTCCCGTACGACGCCGAGGCCGTTGAGGCGCCGCTGGAGAGGAAGAAAAACGACGTCCTGGTGCGCCTCTCCGTCGCCGCGTTCGGGACCCTGGCCACGATGTTCATGGCCGAAGGGCTCTATGCGGGGTACTTCTGGGGCATAGAGACAGGGTACAGGAGTTTCCTTCAGTGGATGAGCCTGGTCATGGCGGCCCCTGTAGTCTTTTATTCCGGCGCGCCGTTCATGGCCTCGGCATGGGCTGGCTTGAGGCACAGGACCATGACCATGGACCTGCCCGTCGCGCTCGGGGCCCTTATAACGTTTTTCTACAGCGCATGGGCTACCGTTGTGCACAGGGGCGACGTATACTTCGACTCCGCCTCGATGTTCATATTCCTGATCCTTGCCGGCAGGTACCTCGAGGCCGCGGCCAGGAAAAAGGCGGGGAGCGCCACGGCCCGGCTCGCGAGCCTTAAAACAGCCATGGCTACCGTCATAATCGGAGGCGTCAGGGCCTCGGTGCCCGTAAAAGCCGTGCGGCCCGGCGATATGGTCGAGGTCAAGCCAGGCGAGCAGGTCCCGCTCGACGGCGTGGTGATTGATGGGGAGTCCAGGGTCGACGAGTCCATACTTACCGGAGAGCCCATGCCTGTAAGAAAGGCCGCCGGGGACAGGGTCTGCGCCGCAACGACAAATGCCGACGGCGCCTTCACCTTCAAGGTCACGGAGACCGGCGGGGATACGCGCCTCTCCAGGATAACAAGGCTTGTCGAGGAGGCGCAGATGAGCAAGGCGCCGATACAGAAAATAGCGGACGCGATAGCCGCGTACTTCGTCCCCTTCATACTCGCCGCCGCCGCCCTCACCTATATCTACTGGTCATCGCACGAACCGTCTCACGCCGTAATATACGCCGTAGCCGTCCTCATAATAACCTGCCCGTGCGCCCTGGCGCTGGCCACCCCGGCGGCCATACTCGCCGGGTGCGGCGCGGCCGCCACGGAGGGGGTGCTGATCAAAAGCGGAGAGGCGCTGGAGAGGGTCTGCAAGGCCACGCACGTGGTGCTCGATAAGACCGGCACCCTTACCGAGGGCAGGATGTCGGTAACGGACGTGGTCCCGGCCCAGGGCCTGACGCAAGACGCCGTGGTCGCAATCGCCGCCCCGGCGGAGCTGTCTTCCGAGCACCCGGTGGGAAAGGCCGTTGTCGCGGAGGCGGCAAGGAGGTCCATCAGGGCGGACGGCAAGGTCGAGGGTTTCAGGGCATATCCGGGCAGGGGTGTGGAATGTCTTACAACGGGCCTTGCGCCGGAGGCGGCGGGGGTCGCAAAGGCGCTGAGGGCCGTCACACCCGTCAGGGCTTGCGTGAAGCTGCGCCTGCTGGCGGGCAACAGGAACTTCATGACGGACAAGGGCGTTACGGTGCCTCAATACCTTGTCGAGGCCGAAAAGAGGCTCAACGCCGAGGGCAAGACCGTGGTCTATGCGGCCAGACAGACAGGCCCGGAGACCGGTGAGTGCGCGATTGCCGGCATCATAGCCGTATCAGACCGGCTTAAGCCCGAGTCTTCGGCGCTCGTCAGGGAGCTCTACGGCATGGGGCTCAAGGTCACCATGCTCTCCGGGGACAGCCCGGCCGCCGCAGAGGCAATGGCAAGGCGCATAGGCCTCAAAGACGTCCGGGCCGGGGTGCTGCCGGAGGACAAGGAGAAGGTTATAATGTCCCTCCAGAAAAACGGGGAGGTAGTGGTCATGGTCGGGGACGGGATAAACGACGGCCCTGCCCTCGCCAGGGCGGATATAGGCATGGCAATAGGCTCCGGCACGGACCTGGCCATCGGTTCGTCGGATATAATACTGCTCAACGGAAACCCGATGATGGTGGCAAGGGCGCTGGAGATATCGAAAAAGACCATGAGGACAGTCCGGCAGAACCTCTGGACATCGTTCGCATACAACATGGTATTCACCCCGCTCGCGGCCCTCGGCTATGTGGTGCCGGTGATGGCGGCAGTGGCCATGCCGCTCAGTTCGCTTGCGGTCATAGGAAATTCAGTAAGGGCGGGCAGGGTAAGGCGTGCCTGAGGGCCCTGCGTACCCAGCCTCAAGGATAGGAGGATACGTTATGGAGATGCTCTATATCATGATACCGGCGGTCATATACCTGGGCCTGGTCGGGCTCGTCTTCCTCATATGGTCGATCAAGACCGGACAGTTCGAGGACCTGGAGGGGCCGAAGTACAGGATATTTTTCGAGGACGACGATGCGCCCCGCCGCGATGCCGACAGGCAGTGAGCCCCGCCTCAACGGGCATATCATCTCAATCCGGGGGTTTTTATGAACGATTACCTGCTCATATTCTTCATGGGACTTTTAGGGGTGCTCCACTGCGCCGGGATGTGCGGGGGGCTTATTATGGCGTGCGGGTTGAGGCTCGGCGGCGGGTTTTCCTTCTCGCTCCCGTATAACCTCGGGCGCATAATCTCGTACTCCGTCCTCGGGCTTATAATGGGCCTTCTCGGAAAATCCCTTATCGCGGCCGGGCTGTTCGGCAGGTTCCAGTCCGTCCTGCCCGTTATCGCGGGCGCGTTCATGGTACTCATCGGCCTCGACCTTCTCGGCGTCATACCAAAGCGCCTAAAGTCGTTGACCGCCGGGCTGTTCCCCAGGGCCTTATCCGGCCTTCTCATAAGCGAGCAGTTGAAGAAGGAGCGGCCCTCGGCCTTTGTCCTTGGCTCGCTCAACGGCCTCATCCCGTGCGGGTTCCTGTACGCCGCCGGGGTGAAGGCGGCCTCGACCGCTGACCCCGTCAAGGGGATGCTCGTCATGGCGGCCCTCGGGGCCGGGACCTTCATGCCGATGCTCTTTATCGGCTCGCTCTCCGAGATAATGCTCAAGTTCAGGTCCAATCTTTTATCCACGGCTTCATCGGTGCTGATAATAGCCCTCGGGTTCAAATCGATCTTTTACGGCGCCGCCGGACATATCCATATGCATATGTGACGCCGTTGAAGCTCCTATAGGCCTAAGCCGCGAGGAATCTTCTGCCTGACCTGAGCGATATTTATCTGTTCATCATAATCTCTTTGTGTTATATTACAAGGATAAGTTGGCGCCATCCGGTCGGTGTCCGCAGTGTCATGGGTGATCCCTTCCTTTTAAACCTCACTCCACACAACCTCTAATTATCCAGTCTAGACCGGCTCAATGAACTTGGGTAGGCCGATTAAGGAGCTATTACCATGTCTTTTGAACAACTCGGCCTTCAGGCCGAACTGCTTGGCGCCGTAGCCGCCGAGGGTTACACATCCCCCACCCCCATACAGTCCAGGGCGATCCCTGTGATACTTGAGGGGCGCGACGTCCTGGGGGGCGCGCAGACCGGCACAGGTAAGACCGCCGCCTTCGCGTTGCCGATACTTCAGTTGCTGAACATGCATAGCGAGCGCCCAGCCCGCAGCTTGCTGCGGGGGCAAGCGAGCGAATCGGATATAGATACTTCCTTACATGTCGAAGATTCCCGCGGAAAAGCCGCGGGGAGCTTCAACAAGGGCGAAAGGGGGCGTCTGCCCCGCGCCCTTATCCTTACCCCTACGCGCGAATTGGCCGCGCAGGTTGAGGAGAGCGTGCGTACCTATGGCAGAAAACTGCCGTTGCGCTCGACGGTGATTTACGGCGGAGTAGGCATAAACCCGCAGATCGAAGCCCTGCGCCGCGGCGTGGATATCCTCGTCGCAACGCCGGGCCGCCTGCTTGACCATGCCGGGCAAGGCACGTTGAATCTTTCCAAGGTGGAGATACTGGTGCTGGATGAGGCCGACCGCATGCTGGACATGGGCTTTATCCACGACATCCGCAGGATATTAAAGCTCCTTCCCCATAAACGCCAGAACCTGCTCTTCTCCGCGACCTATTCAAACGAGATCAAAAGCCTGGCCGACGGCCTATTGCATGAGCCCGAGCTTATCGAGGTCGCGCGGAGGAATACGGCGGCTGAGACGGTTACACATGTGGTGCATCCTGTCGGGCACAGCCGTAAGCGCGAACTGCTCTCTCACCTTATAAAGGGCGGGGATTGGAAGCGGGTGCTGGTTTTCACCCGCACCAAACACGGGGCGAACCGGCTGGCGAATCAGCTCATGAGCGACGGCGTCAGCGCCACGGCCATCCACGGCAACAAGAGCCAGGCGGCCCGCACGCGCGCCCTTGCGGAATTCAAGAGCGGAGCGGTGCGAACCCTGGTCGCCACCGACATCGCCGCCCGCGGCCTGGACATCGACAGCCTCCCCCACGTGGTCAACTACGAACTGCCCAACATCCCCGAGGACTACGTGCATCGCATCGGCCGCACGGGCCGGGCCGGGGCGAACGGGATGGCGTTGTCCCTGGTCTGTCTGGAAGAGCAGGAGCTTCTGACCAATATCCAAAAGGTGCTCCAGCATAAGATACAAGTCGAGAAAGTACCCGGCTTCGAGCAGGAGAACGCGTCCGCCTCAAGGCAGGCGCCTTCATTCAGGCAGCCGGGAGCAAGGCAGGATACCCGCGGCGGGAAGGAAGGCTTCGGCAGGCGCCCCTCAAGCCACCGGGACGAACGTAAAAGCAGCGGGGATGGCCGCAACTTTAAAAGACGCGGATAAGATCCGGCGGACGGCCGATACGGACAACCCATTGACAGGCCAATAGCCCGGTTTCAGCCCGGACTCTTAAAATACAAAGCCTCAAGGCATATCGCCTTGAGGCTTTGTATTATCAGGCCGTGAAGGTTGAAATTTTCCCCAACCTGCTAACAGGTTGTTGAAAAACCCTCGCGTCCGTTCAGGCTGTTGAAAAAGCTCCCGACCCACGCCACTTGGCGTGGGTGCCCCGAAGGCGTCGAGGAGCGAGGAATGAGGCGTATTTTGTCCATACGCCGTAGCAGAGCGACGATGGCAACGCAGTAGATGGACTTTTTCAACAGCCTGCTAAAGCTCAAGGGCCCCGGCCTTCAAGCCTATCGCCTCCGCGACCCTTGCGTGGGTTACGGCCCCCCTGTGAGTGTTTACGCCCCGTTTGATGGCCGGGGTCGAGGCAACGGCCTCTTTGAGGCCGAGGTTGGCTATGGTGAGTATGTAGGGGAGAGTGGCGTTGGTGAGGGCGAACGTGGAGGTCCTCGGGACAGCCCCAGGCATGTTCGTAACGCCGTAGTGCATGACCCCGTCGACCTCGTAAGTCGGTTCCGAGTGCGTGGTCGGCCTTATCGTCTCGACGCACCCGCCCTGGTCTACAGAGACGTCGACTATCACGGCCCCCTTTTTCATGAGGGAGAGCATCTCGCGGGTGATAATCCTCGGGGTGCGCGCCCCGGGGATATGAACCGCCCCTATCAGGAGGTCGCACCTTTTGAGGGCTGATTCGATGTTGTACTCGTTCGATATGAGGGTCTTGACCCTCGGGCCGAATATGTCGTCTATGTACCTGAACCGCTCCACCCGCGTATCGAGCATCAGGACGTCCGCGCCGAGGCCCGCGGCGATCCTGGCGGCGTTCACGCCGACGACGCCGGCGCCGGCTATGGCGATATTGCCCCGTTCAACCCCGGGCACCCCGCTCAGGAGCACCCCCCTTCCCCCCTGCGGCTTCAGTAGGCAATGGGCGCCGACCTGGACGGCGAGCCTTCCGGCTACCTCGCTCATGGGGGAGAGTATCGGCAGGGCCCCATCGTCGAGCTCGACGGTCTCGTACCCTATGGCCGTCACGTCCCTCTTCAACAGCTCTTGCGCAAGACTTGCGTCCGCGGCGAGATGGAGGAACGTGAAGAGGATGGAGCCCTTCTTGAGTAAACCGTATTCCCGCGGCCTCGGCTCCTTCGCCTTCACTATCAGGTCTGCATTGCCGTAGACCTCCTCAGGGCCGTCCGCTATCTCCGCGCCCGCCTGCCTGTAATCGGCGTCGTCTATCGAGCTTCCGGCCCCGGCGCCTCTTTCCACCAGTACCCTGTGGCCCGATCCCGCAAGGGCCATGACCCCGGAAGGGATCATCCCGACCCTGTATTCGTTGTCTTTTATCTCCCTCGGTACGCCTACTATCATCCCTTTTTTACCTGCCGCTCTTTTTGACGGTTTTTGACTAACGGCAGGACCTCTTCCTTGAGGTATTTGATGTCGTTGGCGAGGCACGACGCGTCCTCGTCCCTCAACGGTATCGGCTTGAAAGGAGGGTCCTTCAGGAAGCTCGACCTGTATATGTCGCCGTTTTTGAGTATGAACTCCTTCGGTATGGTGCCGGGGGGCTTTACCCTGTTCATTATGGCCCAGGCAAGGGTCCACGCGCGCGATACGTTGCTCATGTCGTAGCCCCCTCCTCCGAGCGCCACCCACGGAAGCCCGAAGGAGCGGAAACGCTTGACCATCGTCTCAAAGCCGTTGGTGGTGAGGCTCAGGTGCGTTATGGGGTCTGTCTCGAAGGAGTCCACGCCGAGCTGCGTGACAAGTATATCGGGCTTGAAGGCCTCGATGAAAGGCGGCACTATCTCGTCAAAGCCGTTTACGAAGACCTCGTCCCCGGTCCCCGGCGGGAACGGGAGGTTTACGGAGAACCCCGTGCCCTCCTTTATCCCGATGTCCGTCACAAAGCCGGTCCCCGGGAAAATCCACTGCCCGGACTCGTGGAGCGATATGGTCAGCACCGCGTCCGTGTCGTAGAACGCGTACTCGACCCCGTCGCCGTGGTGCGCGTCTATGTCGACGTAGGCCACCCTCTTGCCCTGGGCCGCAAGATGCTTTACCGCCAGCACCGCGTCGTTTATGTAGCAGAACCCCGAGGCCCTGCCCGGCATGGCGTGGTGGAGCCCCCCTGCGATGTTGAAGGCGATATCGGCCTCCGAGCCGGCCACGAGCTCCGCGGCCTGAATGGAAGCCCCGGCGCAGTATGTGGACCATTCGTACATGCCGTTGAAGACCGGGTTGTCGCCGAACCCGATGCCGTAGGCGGTGCCGTTGACGGGTATTATCCCGGTGTTGGCTTCCTTCAGCACCCTCAGGTACTCCGGGGTGTGGAACATCTGCAGCTCTTTGGGCTGAGCCTGCCTGGCCTCCACTATCCTCGACCCCGGCAGGTCCGTAAGCTTCAAGGCCTCCATAAGCTCATAAGTCAGCCTGAGCCTCACGGGCCTCATCGGGTGAGCGCCCCCGTAGTAATACGCCCCGAATTTTTCAGAATATAAGAAGGCGGTCTTCATCTGTGCCTCATCTCTTGATATCCATTCACTTCTTCGTCTTCCTGTCGGCCTGGCGCGCAGGGTTCCGCAGGAGCGTCTTTCTGGGGCGAAGCCCCACGGAGTGATCCTTTGGCTCAGAGACCTTTTTCATGAGATGTAGCCTGCCCTGTTCCTTAAGCCTCCGGTATATCCTCACCCACGCGCATTCGTTCTCCGTGTCTACCTCGCACATGCCGTCGGCGACGCCCCCGCAAGGGCCGTTGAGAAGCCCCTTCGGGCACTCGGTGTGCGGGCAGATGGCCGCCGTCTCGGTTAGCACGCACTCCCCGCAGAGGGCGCAGCCCTCGAAGAAGCGTCCGTACCTCTCGACCGTGGCGAGGAATATGGAATCGAGCGCCGGTATCACGGGCCTGTCCTCCTCCACCACGTCGGCCACGGTCCTCACCCCGGCCCCGCAGGCGAGCACCAGTACCGCGTCCGCGTCCCTGAAACCCTCGACGTTCCTGTACTCCTTCAGCACGAGCTGGCGGTAGCAGGTCTCCTCCACTATCGAGCCGCCGGCAACCTCGACCCCGTTCTCCCTCAAGGCCTTCTCCATGGCCTTGAGCTCCTTGTCCCCGCCGGTCTGGCACTGCTCGGCGCACGACCCGCAGCCGAAGAGGTAGACGCGCTCTTTCCCCTTAAGGGCCTCGAGTATCCCCTTGATGTCCTTTGGCTTTGTGATTATCATAGGTAAGAGCGCCGCTTTATACTTGCTTAAGGGCCTGCGCCCTTATTGTTAAGCGCGGCATGATGCCGCGCGCGCCCATGAATAGGCCTCAAGCGGCGCATGAGGCCATCTTGGCGGCCTCCACTGTATTTTTAAGGAGCATGGCTATGGTCATCGGGCCCACCCCTCCCGGCACCGGGGTTATGAAGGAGGCCCGCCTGGACGCCCCCTCGAATTCCACATCCCCGGCAAGTTTTCCCTCAGCGGTCCTGTTTATCCCCACGTCTATCACCACAGCCCCATCCTTTATCCACTCCCCCTTGATGAACCCGGCCCTTCCAACGGCCGCTATGACAATGTCGGCGGACCGGACCTTCTGAGCGATATCCCTTGTCTTGGAGTGGCATATGGTGACCGTGGCGTTCTTATGCAGGAGCATGAGCGCCATAGGCTTGCCGACGATGTTGCTCCTGCCGACGACCACCGCCTCTTTCCCGGTGAGGTCAACCCCAATGCTCTCTATCATCCGCATTACCCCGGACGGGGTGCACGGCTGGAGCAGGGGGCGGCCAATCGTAAGCCTCCCTACGTTGTACGGATGGAAGCCGTCCACGTCCTTTTGGGGGGAGACGGCCTCGATCACGGTCTCCTCGTCTATATGGGAGGGGAGTGGCAACTGCACCAGTATGCCGTTTACGTCTTTCGAGCCGTTGAGTCCCTTGATGAGGGCGAGGAGTTCCTCCTCCCCGGTATCGGCCGGGAGGGTGTGCTGGAATGAGCGTATGCCCACCTCCTCGCACGCCTTGCCCTTGTTCCTTACGTAGACCCTTGAGGCGGGGTCGTCCCCGACGAGCACCACCGCAAGCCCCGGGGTCAACCCTGTCTTCTCCTTCAGCAAGGATATCTCGGACTTGATCTCGGCCCTTACCTGGGCGGCTATCTCCCTGCCGTCTATTATCCTGGACATCGTCTTTGCTTCCCCCCTCCATTGCGGACGGAGATTTCCCGAAATTTTTCAAATCAGTATACTTTAAGGCGTCCAAAGATGCAAAGGGTTTGTGGGCCCTCCCCTTCCCCGGAGCGCCGGTGGACACCCTTTCACTTGACAGTTCATACCTATGCCGATATCATCATGGTATTCGGTACGGCGCTTCGAGGGGGTCGGGCATGGGGTTCTGGGACAAGGTAAATGACGAGTTCAAGAAGGCCGTCGAAGAGGGGTGGGAGGCCGTTAGGGAAGGCGCCAAGATAGGCAAGCTCAAGTACCGTAAGCACACCCTCCATAAATCCGCCGAAAAACGGTTCGCAGAGATAGGCGGCATCGTCTACGATATGGTAAAGTCCCCCTCGGACAACCCCATTGCAAGGCCCGACGTCCTGAAGCTCATCGAGGAGATAAAAAAGCTTGAGGCCGAGACCGAGGCAGTGGACAGGGAGATAGAGGCCACAAGGAAGAAAGAATAGGCACGTCCCGAAGGCCTGCCTCCCCGCGCGTCAAGCGCGCCCTGTCCTTACGCCTTCGCCGCAGTTTCCGCCCTAATAAAAGGTTTGAGCCTTTTCCGTGGAAAATATCCCGTTATTAAAAGACATAGTGATAATCATGGCGGTCTCCGTCCCGATAAGCATGGTCTTGACAAGGGCGGGGCTTCCGACGGTCATAGGCTTCCTCCTGGCCGGGGTCATAATCGGGCCGACCGGGTTCGGCCTTGTAACCGGGCTCGATAACGTCGATATGCTCGCGCAGATCGGGGTGGTGCTCCTGCTCTTTACCATAGGGCTTGAGTTCTCGGTGACGCGGATGCTCGGCATAAGGCGCGAGGGCCTCCTCGGAGGGGGCCTGCAGGTCGGTTTGACCGTCGCGCTGGTGTTGCTTTTCGGCCTTGTCCTCAGGCAGCCGTTCACGGTGGCGCTCCTCCTCGGCTTCATCGTCTCGCTCTCCTCGACCGCCATAGTGCTAAAGCTCCTGGTGGACAGGGGGGACGTCAACTCCCCTCAAGGCAATCTCTCCGTCGGCGTGCTTCTCTTCCAGGACATATGCGTGGTGCTCATGGTCATGGTCATCCAGAACATCGGCGGCGATTCGGGGGCGACCCCCTTCAAGATAGCAAAAGGGCTCGGCCTCTCCGTAGCGGCGTTCGCATTGATAGTCGTATCCGTCGGGTACCTGATACCAAAGGTGTTCAACGAGGTGGTGAAGCTCAGGAGCAGGGAGGTCTTCATACTGACGATAGTCCTTGTCTGCCTCGGCACGGCGTGGGTGACCTCTCTTTTCGGGCTCTCCCTCGCGCTCGGCGCCTTTGTCGCGGGGCTTGCCATATCGGAATCCGAGTACAGCAGCCAGATAGTGGCGGAGGTAATACCATTTAGGGACACCTTCTCCAGCCTCTTTTTCATCTCCATCGGCATGCTCCTCGACTTCAAGTACTTTACCGGCCACATGCCGCTCGTGTTCGGGCTCGCCGCCGCCATAATCGCGGTCAAGATATTCGCAACCGTCATAGTGGGGCAGACGCTCAAGTATCCGCTCCGGCTCTCCATCATAGTGGGCCTCAACCTCGCCCAGATAGGGGAGTTCTCCTTCATACTGATAAGGATGGGGCAGGAGTACAACCTTTTGAACCAGGGGCTGTATCAATCCCTGCTTGCGGCTACGGTAATAACGATGGCCCTTACCCCGTTAATCTACCAGAGGTCTTCGCACATAGCCTTTGACATAAGCAGGTACTTCGGCTTCTCGGGCGGCAAGGAGCCCGGCAAAAAGCCTTCGGTGACGCTCTCGAACCACGTGATAATCGTCGGGTACGGCCTGAACGGCAGGAACCTGGCAAGGGTCTTGAAGGAGACGGCCATACCGCACATAATAATGGACGTCAACATGGAAAGGGTGAGAAGGCCTTTTTCGGGGACGCAAGCCACCCGGAGATACTCAAGAAGATGGGCGGAGAGGGCGCCAAGATGCTCGTTGTGGCGATATCCGACCCGATAAGCACGCGAAGGATCGTCAAGACCGCGAGGGAGCTGAACCCGGCCGTATCCATACTCGTCAGGACGCGCTATATCAGGGAGGTGGAAGACCTCTACAGGCTCGGGGCTAACCAGGTGATACCTGAGGAGTTCGAGACGTCGGTGGAGATATTCGCGAGGGTCTTGAGGGACTACCGGATCCCGGGCAATATAATCCAGAACCAGATAGACCTGGTGCGTCAGGAAGGGTACGCCATGTTCAGATCCCCCTCTATCAAGGGCGAGCGGCTCGCCAAGCTCACCTCCATCCTTGAAAAGACGGTCATGGACACGTTCTTCATCGACTCAAACAGCACGGAGGCCGGCAAGACCCTGAAAGAGATAGACCTGAGGAAGAGGTCAGGAACGACGGTGATAGCCGTGGTGCGAAAGGGGGAGGCCATGACAAACCCCCATGCGGACTTCCTTGTGGAGGAGGGGGACATACTGGTGCTCCTCGGGAGCCACGCCGAGCTCAACAAGGCGAACGAAATATTGAGCGAGAAGATGCCGGGGTGAAGGGGCGGGCTAACTCCTTCCACGGGAAGCTCACCTGAGCGCGAAAGAGTCAAACCCGCAAGGGAAGGAACAGGTACGGGAAAGCGCGAAAAAAACAAAATCCCCTCAATTTACATGAATGGAGGGGGCTTGATTGAGCTGGTATTGTCCGGGCCTTCCAACAGGCTGCGGAAAAGTCCCCAAAGTTGTCATTCTGAGGAACCGAAGGTGACGAAGAATCTTGTAACTTGTTGATTTTCTTAGCCCCGAGATTCTTCACGGAGCTTGTCCTGAGTTAAAGAACGAGATTCTTCGCTGCGCTCAGAATGACAGAACGAAGGGCTCAGAATGACAGGCTAAAATAGTTTTTCCGCAACCTTCTAAATTTTACCTGTCCTCAGGGAGCTTGTATCCGGCCCCGGCGAACTGCACCGCGTCCGGGTCCTCGCACCTCGGCGGCGATACCGCGTGTACCCCGCCGCATTTGGTGCATTTGCCTACGAACGTCTTTAAAACGAAGGACGCGCCGCACCCCTGGCACTTGATGTTGAGCCCCCCGTCCGGGATAGGGGAGTTCCTGACCCCACCACCGTGCGCGTTGTAGACGAACTCCACAAGCTCCAAACCCTCAGAAAACGGCCCGCCTCCGGACGGCCCGCAACTTCCGCAACTACCCATGACAATCCTCCTCTGAAATTTAAAAAGCGTGGCAGTAAAGCCATTATTAAGCTATTTATGTTACTATATTTCCTTGAGCCATTCAAATGAAAAGTTTTGGAGAAAGAAACGCAAACAAAACCCTTGACTTGAATTTATGAAAATATTAGTATTTATCTCTTAAACACGGCCCCCCGAAGGGGCCGTTTAGCGTTTAGAAAGCGCATTTGTTTACAATCAGGCCGGGCCTTTGTCCAATCGGCCTGCCATAAGATTCCCAGGTAGCTCAGCCGGCAGAGCGGGTGGCTGTTAACCACCATGTCGGGGGTTCGAATCCCTCCCTGGGAGCCAG
>JACRLF010000040.1 GCA_016235365.1 Deltaproteobacteria bacterium
GGGGACGGTCTTCGACGGCGCAATAGACTATCCGGACGACTTCTCGGTGGAAGACCATGAAAGGGACCTGTCCAACGCCATAGGCGCCCAGTCGGCGGCGGTGGATTCAGTGACATTCAAGAAGGAGCTTCAGAAAAAGATAGCCTCGATGGTATTGCCGAAGCTCGACAAGGAGACGATGCTCCTTATCAACGCGGAGATAGAGAAGTCCGTCGCGCTATAGACGGCAGGGCGGATTTGACCGGGAATAAAAGAGGCCGGGGCGAAAAAATTACGGATGGGGGCGGGACTTCCGGGGGTCCGGGCATCAAAAAAATATCCTTTCAGGCGGTCTTATGACACAGGTTGACGAACTGAAAACGGCGGAAAACAGCGACGGCTTTGGCGCCGGATACGCGGCCCAGCCACAGAAGGTCGTATTCACGTCGGAGCAGCAGGAGAAGGTACAGGCCCTTATAGACGAGGCGTACAAGAGGGCGTTTTCAAAGGCCCAGAAGTACAGGTCATCGTCTGAGGACGTGGAGAGGCTGAAGACCGAGGTCGATAAGCTCAGGCAGGACAAGAAGATGGCTTACCTGCTGCGCTCCATATCGAGGCACAACGTGGTGGACGCCGAGGAGGTGGCCGACCTTTTAAAGGACCGGCTAAGGATGGACGACGACGGCGGGTTGAGCGTCGCGGGGGATTCCGGCTCCGGCGTCATAGACGGATCGGGGCTTCCGATATCCATCGACGAGTACGTCTCCAGGTGGCTCGGCGAAAGGCCCCATCACTTAAGGACTGCCGGAGGCGCGGGAGCCGGCTCCTCCGGGGCCCGGTTCGGGGCCGGCAGGGCGAGGTATGATCTGAACGACCCTTCCGTCTGGCGCAACATGCCGAGGGAGGATCTCGACAGGCTCCTCAAGGACGGCATCAGCGTGCAGGGCTCGGCCGGGCAGACCTATCAATTCAGGGATGTCAAAAACCCGTTCCTTGAGGCGCGCAAGAGGAAGTTCCAGACCGTGAGCTCCTCAAACGGCTGAGGGAAGGCCTTTGCGGCTTCCCGAAGCGCATCGAACAAGACAAGGAGATAGACAATGGCAAATGAAGTGTCAACTTCCGCGGCATCCGCCGGAGAGTTGGTAGCCGCGGAGATAGTTTCAAGGCTGGTAATAGACGCGGCGTACGCCGAGGCGGTAATGCCTCCGCTGGTAAGGGTGGCAGATATCAGCTCGGAGTCCACCCTTACGGTGGAGTTCCCGAAGTGGCCGCTCCTGACGGCCGCCGACCTGACGGACGCGGTCGACATGAGCAACACCGCGGTCAATACGACATCCACCCTTATCACCTCGGATGAGGCCGGGATAATGATAACCGTGACGGACCTCCTCCTTAACGGGGCCGGCCTCGGCGGGCTTGAGCCGTTCGCCGTGGAGCTCGGCAAGGCGCTCGCCAACAAGATAGACACGGACATGCTGTCGGCGGCATCGAGCTTCACCAACTCGGTGGGGACCTCCGGCTCCAATATGACGGAGGTCAACTTCCTCTCGGCGATCTACACGCTTGAGCTCGGGAACGCCAAAGGGCCGTTCGTAGCCGTTTTACACCCGTACCAGGTGAGCAATCTGAGGTCGGCCATCGCGGCCACTACCGGGGCGGTGTGGGGAGGGCCCTCGGCGCCAGCCCTGGAGTTGGGGTCTCTCGGCACGCTCTACGGCGTGGACGTGGTGCAGTCCTCGAACTGCGCGTCGGTAAACGTAAACGTGGACAGGCAGGGCGTAATGATGCCGCTGGGCAACCAGTCCGGCCTCGCGTACGTCCTCAAGTCAAGCGCCAAGACGGAGTTGCAGAGGGATGCGTCCCTGAGGGCTACGGAGGTAGTGGTGACCGCCGTGTACGGCTACGGGTGCGTCAATACCGCGGCAAACGGCGGAGTGAAGATAATAACCAAGCACGAGTAAGAGGTAAAAGCGCTTCGGAAGGGGTTTAATTTCAACAACCCCTTCCGGCCTTTTAAAACCGGTATGGCGATAACTGTCGATTCTTTTCTAAAGCGCGGCTATGTGCCGCTTGCATGCAACCAATACGCCGGGGTCGCGTGGCGGGGCGAGTACCTCAAGGACTTCTGGATGTGGAACAGGCAGTATGCCGAATACAGCGGCGGCGTCAAATACATACAGACGATAAAGGTGACGGACCTCAAAGAGGCCGCGTTCAGATATTGGAGGGACGGCTGGGTCCCGCTAAAGCCGGTGGATGAGGGCCTTTTACGGATGATGGAGAAGGCGTTGCGGGGACACAGGGGGCTTAAGAAAAATGGGGTGAAGCTCCCGGACAATGACTTTTTAAAAATGCCGGAGGAGATACCGGAAAAATATCTCGGCCCCGAGGTAAGAAGGCACCTGGGACTCAATGACGGCCATGCCGTAACGCTGCAACGCGAAGACGAGCTGAGCGGAGAGTCGTTGGAGGCGTACAAAAAGACGAGGGGCGGATATTAGTGGAAAAGACGGAGAAGAGCGGAAAATGGTTCTACACCGGCCATTGCATGGAGGACGGCAAGACGCCGATAACGGTATGCGCTCACAACGAATCGCAGGAGCGCAGGTACCTCCTTGAAGGCTTCAAGCCGGTAGAGGATATCGAAGGCAAGGAACAAAGGCCCGGGAAAAGGCCGGCTAAGACAAGAGGCGGCAATGAGAGAAAATGAAGCGGTTGAAAGGGTCGTGGCGCGGGTTTACAGGGACCGCCTCATGAAGACCGGAAGGCTTCCTGATGGGCGGGAGACCAGGGAGATTGAAAAAAAGGTCAAAGAGGCCGTTGCCGCCGAGGACAGGAAGAGACGGAAATGAGCCTTAGCGCCGATATTGAAGGAATCGATCAATTCAAGGCCTCTATGGAGGGCTTCAGGGCGGCACTCTTTGACGGCACGGCGCTTCTAAATATCGCAAGCCAGGCCAGGGACAGGGTCATTGTAAGGACAGGCGCCGGCAAGGACATATACAACGCGGATTTTACGCCCTACTCCAAGAGATACCGGAAGATGAAGGAGGACAGGGGCATTGACGGGAGTGTGGTGGACCTCAAGCTCACGGGTCAAATGCTCTCGGATATCTCCCTCAGCTCAGAGGGAGGGGAAGCCGCAATCTTCTTTAATAGCGCGGAGAGCGAGGCAAAGGCCGCTTACCATAATGGAGAAGAGGCTGACAATAGCATGCCGCAACGCGCCTTTTTCGGATTGAGCGGCGAAGACAAGGATTATATAGAGGGTCTATTTAACGAATACGCCGACAGGGTCGTAAAGGAAGCGAATAAAGGATAGAGAGGTCACATTATGGCAGCCATCACATCGGCGCAAACAGGCAACTGGGCGGCAACAACAACTTGGGTCGGAGGCGTAGTCCCCGGCGACGGCGATACTGCTACGATCGCCGCCACGCATACGGTTACGGTCGATACGGCCACCACGGTCGGCACTGCCGGAGCCACGGGTACGGCGGCAGTTACTCTATCCGCGTCCACATCGGCATTGGTCATCAATGCCCCGCTGACCGCGAAGGGCGATATCGCCAACTCCGGCGCGTTGAGCGGGGGCAACAACGGCACGACCACGTCCGGCTCGCTGACCTTCAATACGCCCTCCGGTTCTACCTACAAAATCTCCGTCAACCTTAACGGCTCGTCGATTAATTTCGCCGGAGTCTCTAACACGACTCAATTTGTCGTAACGACTTCCGGGCTCGGCGGAAACTTCTTCCTCGGCGGGTCGTACGGCGGCCCCCTTACATTGACTTACGTCAAATGGTACAAATCGGGGAGCGCGACGCAGACCGCCGTTTTCGGGGGAGGAAGCTACAACGTCAACATCACCCGCACGATATTCGACACCGTGGGGTGCATCAGCTTCTCGTCATCTAACGCCACGGTCGATTTCATCTTCAGCTATTGCGACATCAGAAACCCTCTCGACACGGCCAACGGCAACCGCTGGATATACGTGGGCTACACCACGGCCCCTACTTCGGGGACGCGCACATTCGACCATGTTACGGCGTATTCGACCGTGGCGAAAAACGGATATGTTCTCGTGGCGGGCGGAATCGTGCTCGATACCTGTTATCTGTATAACACGATGTTGGGAGCATCCTCCCTAAGACAATCGACCTTTAAAAATAACTTCCTTCTCTGGAATACCGGTTCTTATGACCTTCTTGGCTTGCAGGCGAAATCCAACACCAGCGTCTATGACAACGCTTTTTGGACGAACGGGGAAAATCCCCATTATATAGGCGAAGCCACTGGCGGGGCGATATCGGCCAATACCGTTTATCAAAACGTGTTTGATGGGAATGGGTACGTAGGGGCCAATAGCGGAGATTTGTACCTGCCCTCCGACGTGGGGACGTTCAGGAACAATATAAACATCAACAAGGCCGGGACTCTCTGCAATACGATGTACTCAGGGGCGGTACTGACGGCTAAAAACAACACGTCATACAACAGCTATGGGATGAATCTCGGGGAGACTACCGGGGCGGCAACGCAAATCGCCGTTGCCCGGAACAACCTCTTCGTAAGTCAGGCGTCGGGTATATATTCAAATTCGGCGTTCGTAAGGCAGAGTTCCTTCAGCATGAACTACAACGCCTTTTATAACATGACGGACGCGATGAACCTCAATCACCCCACGCTCAGCCCGTCAAACAGCTATCTGGCCTTCCCCGGAAAGACCGTGGTATCCGCGACGGCCACGGCAGGCACGAACGACACCACGCTTGTGCCACGGCAGGCACGAACGACACCACGCTTGTCGCTTCGGCGTCCACGTTCATTACAAGCGGCGTGCAGGCTGGGGATTACGTCTACAAGTCAAGCACGGAGGCGAATACGTGCAGGATTCAAAGCGTGGACTCGGAAACACAATTGACGTTGGTTTCACCAGGCATTGTCGGGCTGGTCTCCGGCAACGCAGTTTCCGTCAGGGCGAGCTACTGGTCTACGGCAGGGGCCAAGTATGGGGACGCGGACAAAGGCGCGAACGACCTCTCCCAGAACCCCAACTTCAGGGACGCGAGCAGGACTGGAGCGACGTGGGACACGTCACTGGGCGGAGCCGGGACACTAACGAATACCGCAGCAGAATTAGTGAAGCTGAACGGGTTCGATTCAAGCGGCGCGGTCGCGACATACAATACGGCATATAATACAGCCGCTTTTTTGGCATACATACGTTTTGGATTCACCCCTACGAACCAGGCATTGAAAGGAGCGGGAGACCCTGCTGACGGCAGTCCCGATATAGGGGCGGAGGCGGTGGCGGCATTGGGCATATCTCGTGGAAGGATAGTCAATGCCGGGGGCTTCGGGTCGACGGGCAGAGGCAGTTTAATTAACGCGGGAGGGATATAGATGAGAGAGATAAAGCAGAGCGCCACGGCCAACGTCATGGTCTTCATGGCCGACTCGACCGACCATATCACGGGCAAGACGGGCCTCACTCTCACCGTCACGATATCTAAGGACGGTGCGGCCTTCGCCTCCATCAGCCCGACGGTTACGGAGCGCGGCACAGGCTGGTATAACGTGGCCCTCGTAGCCGCCGACACGGGCACGGTAGGCGACCTCGTGGTGAGGGCGACGGCCACCGGGGCAGACCCGGGCGAGCGCACGCTGAACGTGGTGGCGAACGTGGAGGCGGACAGCTATGCTATCGTTAATAGCGGCACTTATGGCAATTCAGCTCTTAATACAAAAATC
>JACRLF010000007.1 GCA_016235365.1 Deltaproteobacteria bacterium
GAGGAAAGGGCTATGAATATCGTAAAGAAGGCAAAGACGGGCATCACCTTGGAGAGGCCGCCGAACTCGTGCATCTCCCTGGTGTGCCTCCTCTCGTATATCATCCCCACGATAAGGAAGAGTCCGCCTGTCGAGATGCCGTGGTTTATCATCTGAAGAAGCCCGCCGTCTATGCCGTGCTGGTTCATCACGAATATGCCCGCCGTGACGAACCCGAGGTGGCTCACGCTCGAATAGGCCACAAGTTTTTTCATGTCGCTCTGCGCTATGGCAAGGAACGCCCCGTATACTATGCCGATTATGGAGAGCGTGAGCATGAACGGCGCGAACGCGGCGCTTGCGTCGGGCAGAAGCGGGAGGTTGAACCTCAAGAGCGCGTAGGTGCCCATCTTAAGCAGTACGCCCGCGAGTATGACGCTCCCGGCCGTGGGGGCCTCGACGTGCGCGTCCGGCAGCCATGTATGGAAAGGGAACATGGGCACCTTGATGGCAAACCCCAGAAAGAACGCAAGAAAGACCCACCACTGAAGGTTATAAGGATACGAGACCTCGTAGAGCTTGAGGAGGTTGAAGGTGTATTCGCCGGTCATCGAGCCGTGCGCGTAGTAAAGCGCGATGATGCCGACAAACATGAACACGGACCCGAAAAGCGTATAGAGGAACAGCTTGATATTGGCATAGAGCCTTCTGTGCCCGCCCCATATGCCGATAAGGAAGTATATGGGGACAAGCCCTATCTCCCAGAAGAGGAAGAACAGTATCATATCGAGCGACGCGAATACGCCTATCATGCCGGTCTCGAGAATAAGCATGTGGATCATGTATTCCTTGACGCGCTCCTCCACCGCCGACCATGAACAGAGCACGCCTATAATGCCGATAAAGGTGGTAAGGAGCACCAGCAGCAGGCTTATGCCGTCAATCCCCAGGGAGTACTCCACGCCTATGCCGGGCATCCAACCGACCTTTTCGATGAACTGCATCCTGTACGTTGATGCGTCGAAGTTGAATACCAGTATGATCGAGACGAGGAAATTCAATATCGTGGTCCCGAGGGCCATGGAGCGTATCACGTCCTTGTATTTCCCGGGGACAAAGAGCAGTATTATCGCCCCTATGACCGGGATGAATACCAGGGCCGAGAGTATCGGGAAGTTTATCATGTCAGCCGCCATCTAAAATCCTTCCTAACCGAAAAGGATGCTCCCTGCGATGATGAGCACTCCCAGGATGAATACCAGCGCGTAGTTTTGAAGATACCCTGTCTGCATCCTGCGCCACACGCCGCTGCTGCAACTCGTCAGCGTTGCGGCGGAGTTTACGATGCCGTCCACGACGTATATGTCGAACTTGTGGGACAGCCAGGCCGCAGCCGTGGTGAGCCATGCCGTTAGGTTCACTATCCCGTCGATTACCCCGATGTCGAACACGTAGCAAAAACAGGCCATCCTCTTTGCGGGCCCCAGTATCATGTTGTTGTAGAGCTCGCCGACAAAGCCGTCCGCCGCCGCGATGGGGCGGTTGGCGAGCCTCAGGAACAATCTGCCCCCCATCCTGTAAAACCAGTCTAAATCCGTAGTGATCGCCGGTTCCGGCGTCAGGCGCTTTAAGAGCAGGAAGAACCCGAGACCGGTAAAAAGAAGCAACCCCAGGGCGGTTGCCAGATGCTGTGCGGTATAGGGGTGGTATTCAACGTGGAAAGGCAGAACATCATAGAGGAGGCTGGGATATACCCCTATGGCTACACATAGAAAGGCCGCCAGCCCCATGCCGATGAGCATGTTGACGGGCGGCTCCTCGGCCCTTATGCCCGAGTCCTTTCCGAAAAAGGCATAATAGGGGAGTTTAAGACCGACAGAGAGGAAGGTACCCACGGAGGCCAGGGTCAGAAGGAGCACGGCCCAGCCTATATGGGACTCCTCGGCCGCCGAGATGACCATCGATTTGCTGACAAATCCGCTGAACAGCGGGAAAGCGGATATGGATAACGCCCCTATCATGTAAAGTATCATCGTAATGGGCATGGTCTTATAAAGCCCGCCAAGGTCGGTGAGCTTTCTCTTGCCCGTCATAAGTATCACGGAGCCCATTCCCATAAAGAGAAGCGCCTTGTAGAGGATATGGGCGAAGGCGTGCGCCGTTGCGCCGTTCAGGGCCATCTCCGTGCCTATGCCCACCCCGGCGACCATGTAGCCCACCTGGCTTATGATATGGTAGGAGAGCAATTTTCTGACGTCGTTTTCGAGCACGGCGTAAAAGACCCCGTAAAGGGTCATTATGACCCCCATCCATATAAGAAGCTCCGTGCCCGCAAAACCCCTTAAGAGCACGTACACGGCGGTCTTCGTGGTAAACGCGCACAGGAAGACCGACCCCATGATCGTCCCCTCGGGGTAGGCGTCCGCAAGCCACGCGTGAAACGGGGGGACGGCGGCGTTTACCAAAAAGCCTATGAGTATCATGTAGAAGGCGAGCCCGGAGTTCTCTATGGCGTTAAAACCGATACCGCCCGTGTTGATATAATAAAGGATAATGCCGCCCAGCAGGACTACCCCGCCGACGGTATGCACCATGACGTACCTGAACCCGGCGGCGTCCGAGGCCTTGTCCCCCTTTAACCATATGAGGAAAAGGGAGGAGAAGGCCATACCTTCCCAGAAGACGAACAGCGTAAAGAAGTCCCCGGCAAAGACGACTCCGAGGGAACTTCCGGCGTAGAGAAGGCCCGCCATGTACTCACCGTCCCTTTTCACATGGAGGCCGTAAACGATCCCTATGAACGCCATTATGGTAAAGATATAGCCGAACACGAGGCTCAACCTGTCTACCCTGCCGAAGACGAGGCCGTGGTTGAGGAAATGCACGACGCCGTGCACCCCCTGGGACGCCGACACAACCGCAATGAATGCGGCGACAGGAAGGGCGAGAAGGTATAGCTGCTTTATCCTCCCCTTAAGGAAAGGTATCAGCAGCGCCCCCAGGATCAGTATAACGCCCGGATGCACCCACTCAATCATAATAATCCTCTTTCTTCATAAGCCATACATGACCGACGAACTTGAATACGATGATCATCAGCACGCACGAGACAAACCCGTAGACGGCTCCGAAACCGGGGATAGCGTCCCATATGAACGTTGCGTGATGCCGGTGGACGAAAAAGTCCGCCGCAAACACCACTAAAAGCGCGATAAGGTAGACGACCTTGAGGAATCTCCCGTTCCGGGGGTCTGCAAGCCAATTAATGCTGTTCATCACATCCCCCTTATAAATGCCAAAAGGACATCGGGATAAAAGCCCAGGACGATGGAGCCGATGGCGGTGATCATCAGCGGGACGACTATATACGGATTCTCTCTTATCTCCGTGCCGTGCCCGTGGCCATCTTCCTCACGAGGGCTGTTAAAGAACGCCGTGTAAACTATGGGCAGGAAATAGGCGGCGTTCAAGACCGCGCTCGTAAGGAGCACGAAAAGGACGATCAACGAATTGGCCTCCATGGAGCCTACGACGAGGTACCACTTCGTGATAAACCCTCCGGAGCCCGGAACACCCAACATGCCGAGCATGGCGAGCGAGAAGGCGCCCATGGTAAAGGGCATCTTCCTCCCTATGCCGGCCATCTCGCTGATATTGGTCTTATGCGACGCGACGTAGATGGACCCCGCGCAGAAGAAAAGCGTTATCTTCGCGAAGGCGTGGTTGGTTATGTGTATGACGCCCCCGGTTATGCCGCTCGGCGTCAGGAGCGCCGCGCCGAGCACTATATAGGAGAGCTGGCTTATGGTGGAATACGCGAGCCTGGCCTTGAGGTTGTCCTTCGTGAGGGCGATGATCGAGGCCGTGATTATGGTAAATGACACGACAAAGGCCGTGGGAAGCCCCACGCCGAGCTTCTTCAGCATGTCCACGCCGAATACGAAAAGGATCACGCGCAGTATGGAAAACACCCCGACCTTTACCACGGCCACGGCGTGCAGTAGCGCGCTCACGGGGGTAGGGGCGACCATGGCCGCGGGCAGCCAGCTGTGGAAAGGCATTATCGCGGCCTTGGCAAAGCCCGCGATAAAGAGCGCGTAAATCACCGTAAGGAGTATAGGGTTGCCGGCCTGGAAGATCCCGCTCTTTGAAAACTCCAGCGTCCCGGCCACGGTATATGTCAGCACTATGGCGGGGAGCAGGAACGCCTTTGACGTACCGAGCAGATAGGTTATGTACTTCCTGGCGCCGGTGAACGCCTCGGGGGTCTCTTTGTGCGAGACAAGCGGGTATGTCACCAGTGTGATTACCTCGTAGAAAAGGTACAGCGTCAAAAGGTTCGCCGAGAACGCGGCCCCCATGGCCGCCGAAAGCGCGCCGGCGAAGCACGCGAAGTACCTCGTCTGCGCATGCTCTTTCAAAGAGCGCATGTAGCCAATGGAGTAGACGGAGTTGAGTATCCAGAGCAGCGAGGCGGTCGAGGCGAACATCAGGCCAAGGGCGTCCACCCTGAACTTTATGCTTATCCCCTGGAAGAACTCCACGACCGTGTACTCCAGGGTGTTGCCGCTGAGGACGAGCGGTATCATGGATACCACGACCAGCAATTTTATCACCCCTGCCAGGAAGGTCCAGAACTCCCTTAAGTTCGGGTTCCTGCCTGAGGACAGTATCAGGAGCGACGCCAGGGCCGAAACGCCCACGGCAATCAACGGTTTTATAGAAAGTATTACCATAAACGCCTCTCCGGTTTAGAAGGCAGCCTTACCCTCTACCCTTTCATCCCGTTAAGCTCATCCACGTAGACGTTGCGCCTCTGCCTGTAGACCAGGACGAGTATGGCGATGCCTATCGCCACCTCCGCGGCCGACACCGTTATGTTGAATATGACGAAGACGGTGCCGTTTAGCGATTGGAGGTAATACGAGAACGCCGCAAGGCTTATATTGACCGAGTTGAATATAAGCTCAAGCGACATGAGCACTATTATGATGTTGCGCCTTATAAGGACCCCGGCCACACCCACGGAGAAAAGCGCCAGGCTCAATATCAGGAAGTGGTTTAGCGTAAGCATATCTTCAGGCACCCTCTTCTATTTCTATCCGCCGTATCCGCCCCGCATCAATGCCCGCGGGCCCAACGCCCGCCATGCGTTGTGAACCACCCCGGTCCATCCGCCGTATCCGAAGGAACTTACTTTCATTTCATAGTTAGCTTCGCAAGCTTCGCTCAGTTATACCCGGGGGCACATTACCCCCCTATACCCCGGGGAAACATAACCCCCGTATCTATCTACCGCCCCCGGCCTTCATCCTGGAGACCAGCACTACCGCTCCGATAAGCGCCGCGAGCAGCACCACGGAGACCACTTCGAACGGGAAGATGTACTGCGTGAAGAGCGACCTGCCGATGACCTCTGTATTTCTGGCCAGCGCCGCCTCATTATATTCTCCGAGCGGCGCGGTTATACTCCCCTTTAGCGCATAATAGCCGAGCACCGCCGACATGGCCGCGACTATGACGACCGCGGGGCCGCCCTGGGAGTGTATATGCTGCTTGAGCTTCTCGGTGCCGAGATCGAGCACCATGACCGCGAAAAGGAAAAATACCATGACCGCGCCCACGTATATGAAGACCTGCACCGCGGCGAGGAAAGGAGCCCTCAGCAGTATATAGACCGCGGCCACCTGCAGCAGGCATACGATGAGGAAGACCGCGCTGTGCACGGCGTTCCTGAGCGATATCACGCATATCGCCGATATCACGGCTATGGCCGCGAATATGTAGAAAAATAGCTGTTCCACTCCACGTCCTTACGGTTTCTACGGCCCCGCCGGCCTTTCCCGCGCCTACAGGCTCCTCTTCTTATGGCGTCTGAGATCGGGCTCCACTTTGATGCCCTCGGGGGTCCTTACCAGCCTTGACTTCACAAGCACTCCGCCTTCTATGTTCTCCGCCAACGCCTGAGGGACGAGGAGCTCTTCTCTCCGCCTTACAGTGCTCGCCAGGTCGGTGCAGGCGGTCTCATACTCCCTGCCGAGCCTCACCGCCCTTGTGGGGCACGCGTCCTCGCAGTAGCCGCAGTAAAGGCACCTTACGAGGTCCACCTTCCAGACCTTTGCGACCCTGTCGGCTATGCCCCTGCCGGAGTCGTCCTCCATCGGCACCACCGTTATGCACTGCGTCGGGCACGCCTTGGAACATAGCTCGCACGCGACGCACAGCTCCCTGCCCTCGGCGTCCCTGTTGAGGTAATGGAGCCCCCTCCACCTCCTGTACGGGATCCACTTCTCCTCGTCGGGGTACCGCTGAGTGATGGACCTGGATACGTTGTATCCGAGCGTTATCGAGAGCCCCTTTACAAAGTCCGTAAAGACGACCTTCTTGATAAGCTCCAGCAGGTTGAATCCCTTTGTCCGCCCGTTCATATCCCTAAAAGATCCTCAAAAGGCCGGTTATCAGTATGTTTACCAGCGATATCGGTATCAGCACCTTCCACCCTATGCTCATGAGCTGGTCGTACCTGTAGCGCGGGAGCGTGAACCTCACCCACATGAAGAAGTATATGAAGAATATCACCTTGCCCAGGAACCAGAATATATGGGGTATCGGCAGGGGGATATCGAACGGCGCGTTCCACCCGCCGAAGAAGAGCAGCACCGTGAGCACGGAGGCCGTCACCATCGCTATGTATTCCGCAAGCATGAAGAACGCGAACTTCATGCCGCTGTACTCGGTATGGAAGCCCGCCCCGAGGGTCCCCTCGTCCTCGGGCAGGTCGAAGGGGACCCTGTTTATCTCCGCCAGGGAGGCGATAATGAATATCGCGCACCAGACTGGGCCCACCGGCAGATAGAAGAAGTTCCAGTGGAGCAGGCTGCCGCCCTGGGCCTTTACTATACCCAGGAGGCTCAATGAGTTGGCCATCATCACCACCCCTATGGCCGCGAAGCTGATGGCTATCTCGTAGCTTATCATCTGCGCCGAGGAGCGCAGGCCGCCGAGGAGCGAGTACTTGCTGTTCGAGGCCCAGCCGCCGAGTA